>SLIL01000037.1 GCA_007135645.1 Bacteroidales bacterium | reverse complement strand
GGAATATCCTACAGTGATGCAGATATGAGAGGGATACAGATTAAACAGCCCCTGGCCTTTGAAAACAACCGTGCTGCCCTGATCTTTCATTTACCCACTACAGGGATCCGGGAACCTGTATTCCGGTTTGCTGCCCGCGACGAAGGTGCCGCAAGGGCATTGATCATTGAATATTCCGACGGACAGTCTGATCATTGGTTTGTCAATACATTTGCGCCCCCTTATTTATTACTGACCGAAGGCTACCAGCTGTTTGAACTGGATTTCAGCAACGTTGCTGCAGCCATTGATAACCCTGATTTCAGGATCCGCATCCGCTTTGATGCCGTTGATCCTTATGCTGATGAAGGCAACCGGGTGACATTTAACAATTTCAGCCTTGATGGTATCATCTGCAAGGCTTGGTTTGTTACCTCCATAGCGCAAAACTTTGGTTCTGTTACCCCTGAAGGGAAGCATACTGTTTACTGCTGCTCCTCAATGAGATACACCCTTGACCCCTGGGAAAATCATATCCTGAAAGATCTTTTACTGGATGGCAGGAGCATGATCAAAAAAATTGTATGGAACGAAGATGATTCAGGTGAATTTTTGATGGAAGGCGCATACACCAATCACACCCTGACGGCTGTTTTTGAGTACGATACTACCTTGTTTGACCCGGAAGAGGAGAAAGTGATCTTTTATCCCAACCCGGTTTCGGATTTTTTGTATATTTCGTCGGCCTACCCGGTTGATCGTATCGAGGTATTTACATTGACCGGGGAGCTAATGCTTGAGATGAATAACCATGGGCTTCATGCTATGTTGGATCTCCGGCAATTAATTTCCGGCTCATACGTTGTAAGGGTGTTCACATCTGAGAAAGTATATACAAGAATCATACAAGTACTTTCATATTGACCGTCAGCGTATTAATTATGGTTTGGTTTTAAGTGGAAATATTTATGAACAGACAGATACCTAAAGCGCAAAACCAGGGTTCATGGTTTACATGCTTCATCATCTTTTCAGTATTTGTGCTGGTATCTGCAATTGCAAGAAGCGGGTCGGTTTCCATCAATGAGTTTATGGCTTCCAATGCTACTACCATTGCAGATGAGGATGGGGATTTTGAAGACTGGATTGAGATATATAACTATGGCAGTGAGCCGGTAAACCTGCAAGGATGGGGGTTGTCTGATAATCTGGCCCAACCGTATAAATGGGTGTTACCTTCGGTTACCATTGAGCCGGGAGGGTTTTTGCTGGTTTGGGCTTCGGGTAAGGATCGCTACGGGGAAGAACTTCATACCAGCTTCAGTATTAGCTCAGAGGGTGAGCCGTTGCTGCTGGTTATGCCCGATGGCAACTGGAAGGACCTTGTAAATGCGGTGGCATTGCCAACAGATGTGTCCTATGGGAGAACTCCAGATGGTACCGGGGAGTGGTTTTTCTTTAATGAGCCCACACCTGGATTGCCCAACACAACAGATAGCTGGGCCGGAATACTTGAGCCACCCGTTTTTTCTCACCTGGGAGGTTTTTACACTTCAGGGTTTGACCTCTCTTTATCTCATCCCGATCCGGGTGTTACCATCATATTCACCCTGGATGGTTCCGATCCCTCACCCGATAATCTGGAAGGAGTAACTTACCATTACAAAAACAAATACGCGTTTACGGCCGGTTCGGCCATGGGTGATTTGCTCGAAAACAACTATTATTCACACGTTTATGAGTCTCCCCTGGCCATTGAGGATCGGTCGGCATTGCCTGATAAACTCACCGGGATATCATCAACCGTCCAGGATCCCGATTATTTTCCCTCTCAGCCGGTGTTTAAGGGAACGGTAGTGAGGGCAAAAGCGGTGAAAGAGGGATACCTTTCCTCAAGGGTTGTGACCTATAGCTATTTTGTTACTCCTGAAGGAAGGGCCGTTTTTACCCTTCCGGTCATCTCCCTGGCTATTCAGGAAGATTATCTATTTGACTACCATAACGGGATCTATACGGCAGGGGTTGATGCCGATCTCTGGAGAGAAAATAACCCTGGCCAGACATTTACCTGGCCTTTTGCAGGAAATTTCAGGCGCAGGGGTGATTTGTGGGAATATCCGGCAAACTTTGAGTACATTGATGCCAGCGCATCCAGATCTGCCATTAGCCAGCAGGTGGGCCTTCGCATCCATGGTGGGGCTACCAGGTCTTTCCCCATGAAATCCCTGAGGGTATATGCGCGCAACATGTATGGACAATCTACACTTGACTATCCCTTTTTTGAGAATAATTCACAACAAGGATTTAAAAGATTAATTCTGAGAAACTCTGGAAACGACTTCCCAACTAATATATGGGAGCCTGACAGGTTTTCGCGCACTCTTTTCAGGGATGCCGCCATACAGAAAATTATGGGGCATCTGAATGTGGATACACAGGATTACAGTCCGGTTATTGTATTTGTAAACGGTGAATACTGGGGCATTCACAATATCAGGGAACGGTTTGACAAACATTTCCTGGAACGGGTTCATGGAGTTGATCCCGATAATATTGACCTGCTATCAGGCCATGGCGATGTTAAAGAGGGGGATAATAACCATTATACCCAAACCTTCAACTATATTGCAGAAAACGGGCTTGAAAGCGATCATCATTACCAGTATATCCAAACCAGGATTGATACGGAAAGCTTTGCCGACTATCAGATTGCCAATATTTTTGCCGGCAATACCGATTGGCCCGGCAACAATATTGACTACTGGAGAGTTAAAACAGAACAATACAATCCTGATGCCCCCCCGGGTCATGATGGCAGATGGCGCTGGATGTTATACGACACCGATTTTGGGTTTGGCCTTTGGAATGGTAGTGAATCGTATATGCACAACACACTGGCATTTGCCACCGAAGCAGGAAACAGTGGCTGGCCCAATCCCGACTGGTCAACGCTAATGCTCAGAAATTTCCTGAAAAACCCAACCTTCCGCAATCATTTTATCAACCGGTTTGCCGATCTGCTCAATAGCAGCCTGAAAAAGGAATTTATGATTCAGGTGATTGAAACTATGCAGGAGAATATCAGCAATGAAATACCCGGGCATATTGAGCGATGGAACCAGCCCATGAACATTGCTGCCTGGGGAAAGAATGTGGATGTTATGAAAGAGTTTGCTGCTAAAAGGCCTCAATACCAGGTACAACATATCAAATCATTTTTTAACCTCAATGGCACGTTCACTGTTGACCTGGATGTAACTCATCCCTGGCATGGCCATATCAGGATCAATACGCTGGATGTTCATTCTTCTACCCCGGGAATAGACAATGACCCATATCCATGGCGGGGTAATTATTTCAGGGATGTTCCTGTTGAAATCACTGCAGTTCCGGCGCCTGGCTATCGTTTCAGCCACTGGACAGGTAGCATTAACAGCACTGAGAACACATTAGTTTATCCTTCGTCAGGTGATCTTGAACTGAAAGCACATTTTATTCCTACCTACGAGCAAATGTTGTTGCATTTCTGGTTCTTTGGAGATCAGCTACCCAATGATACCCCCTTGCACACTATTTCATCAACGTATTATGTCAATCCGGGATCTGAGCTGGTGTACAGGTCCTGTTTGCCCGGATACCCCTATGCCCCCGGACACAATTACTGGAGAAAAGGCTCTATGGAGCGAAGAAACAGCCCCACAGCGATCAACTACAGACCAGAAGGCAATCAGCAGATCTCATTCAGCAACAGCAATATGCGGGCACTGCAGGTGAAGCAACCCATGCAATACAATGGCAATGAATCAGAATTGATCTTTCTTCTTCCCACCACGGGGCAAAAAGATATTGTTTTTCGGTTTGCCGTTAAAGATGAAGGGGCTGCACAATACCTTTTGGTGGACTATGCCACTGACAGCCTTGAAAACTGGACATCTGCCCTCATGGAGAATCCTCAGATCTATCTTACAGATAGTTACCAACTTGCTGAGCTGGACTTTACAAACATAGAAGCAGCAAACAACAACCCTGAATTCAGGATACGGATCCGTTTTGGCGGGCCCCTGGTTCAGGAAATGGACGGGAACCGGGTCACATTCAATAATTTCAGCCTGAATGGTGTAGTAAGTATGGCCAACCGCATAAATGCAATTGCAACAGGGCCCGGGGAAATTTACCCCAGTGGCAGGATCAACCTTTTTGAAACCGAAGAACAAACGTTCCTGCTTTCCCCAAAGCCCAATCATATTCTTGAAGACCTGCTGCTGGACGGTGAAAGTGTCATGGAGCAATTATCTCCCGGGTTGCAGGATCACCAATGGCTCTATACATTTAAAGATCCGGTGGCCAACCATACCCTGGAAGCAGTTTTCTCTTTCGATCCCTCTTTGCTTGATGAAGACGACGGATTGCTTATTTACCCCAACCCAACGCAGGGTGCATTGTATATCGTGTCGCTTGGAGAGATTCAAAAACTTGAATTATTTGATCTGAAAGGGGCAAAACTACTGGAAAGACAGGGGATCAAAAAAAATAACTATACCCTTCAAACGGATTTTCTAAAGTCGGGTCTTTATCTCCTCATTATTACTGCGGAGGAAGGACAACGTTACAGCAGAAAAATACAGATTTTTAGGAATTAAAGGAAAATTGTTGTGGAACCAGACAAAGTTATCTGGAATAGATTATCTGTTTTAGATTATCTGTTTTAGATAATGTCCTCCGGAGAGATATATTTATATTCTAAATACAATGAGAGTAAAGACCACTCTTCCAAAGCCTTTTAATTGAACACTGTTTCCAGTACCCTGAGCGATTTTATTTCCCTGAATCCTTCCATGTGGTAGCGGTAGTAGTCTATGATTTTTTGCAATAGCCTCATGCGCATGGGGTGTGATAGGCTTGTGGAAGGGTTTTCTCCCACAGGAATATCGGAAAGGGCAAAAAACAATTTGCTCTCCTCCTGGTCGAGCGAATTCAACTCCCCGTCAAAAACAGCCTGGTACGACCCCTCCCGGAGATTGAAATAGCAGTGCGATGCAGAATAATTCCGGCCAGGGTAAAATCCCAGGTATTTGCTTAATTGCAGCAGGAAAACAATATGAAATTCAGCCAGTTTTACCTGTTCAGAATCGAGATGATACACGGCCTTTTCCACAAAGTTATAGGCATCTGCTTGTATATCCTGGTGTTTGATGCTGTTGAGCAGTATTTCGGCCATAAAAAGGGCGAGGGATGTTTTGCGGATATCGCTGTGGATGGTAGTGAAAGGGTGGGGGCAACGCACTTCCCTGATATGCTGAAGCTGATCGCCGGGTTTTATGTAGGCAACCACATCCAGGATGCTTAAGGGTTGAAAAAGGCTGGCTTTGTTTTTTGAGCGGGCTTTGCGTGCTCCATGTGCCAGAAAAGAGAGCATCCCGAAATTGGGGGTGAGCATGCGCACGATCATGCCCGACTCTCCGTACTTAAAGCTATGCAGCACAATGGCCCGGGTTTTCTGGATCATCGCATATAAAGGATCTTGGTTACCATGGTTTCGTTGCCCTCGGGATCGGTTGAAAAAACCAGGTACACACCAGAGCCCGGCCTTCTGCCATGCAGGTTGTAGCCGTCCCACACAAACTGACCCCCTTCGGCAAACCCATCATGCACCAGGTTGCCGCTGATGTCGGTGATCTTAACCCGTGCATTGGT
>SLIL01000403.1 GCA_007135645.1 Bacteroidales bacterium | reverse complement strand
TTTTTATACTGATTTTAAAACACAGGTCATTGAAAGAATTGTGCGATTTGTAAGTCCTGATCTGGTGTATGAGCCTAAAAATTTTGTTGGATCGGATACTTTTCAACGGTCAAGGATTTTTCTGAGAAGCGTAGATCGCTATACAGGAGATGATATGGTGAAAGGAACCATTGACAAAACCCAGATCTGGTTTTCGGAGGTAAAAGCAGAGTACAGGGAAACCACCACCGATAACAAGGGTAAAAGAAAAACCAGGTGGCGCACCATTTTCAAGGGATTGTTTTTTACTGCTGATTTCAACAAACATTTCCAGACCTCAACAGTGGTGTTGCCCAATCGTCTTGGTAAGGGCTTTGTAGCCAATTTTTTCAACAAAATGAACCTGGCACGTAAAGAAAAGCACGTGAGACTTGAAGACCCTGATTTTAACAAACATTTTGTAGTGTATGGTGAAGATCAGATCGAAGCGCGTTATGTACTTAGTACTTCGTTGATGAGGCGCATAACCGAGTTTAAGCAGAAGCATCCCAACCCACTTTACATATCGTTTGTCAATTCTTTTCTCTATGTAGCCATTGCTTACAAAAAAGACCTTTTTGAACCCAGTTATTTTAAAAAACTTACCCGCTTTTCTTTGGTACAGGAGTTTTTTGAGGATATTCATCTGGCAGTAAGTATTGTGGAGGAGTTGAATCTGAACAACAGGATCTGGACGAAGCAGTAAAGCAGAAAAACTGTTTCCATGCAAACTGCAAAACCACCTTTAACATATGACCTGATCATCATCGGGGCCGGTGCAGCCGGCCTTGTTGCTGCCGGGCGGGCTGCACAGGGTGGGGCACGCGTATTGTTGCTGGAGAAAATGCGCCGTGCAGGGAGAAAACTCCTTATCACAGGCAAAGGTCGCTGCAATATTACACACGATGCCCCTGCTTCTGTTTACTATCAAAATATCTTTCCCAACGGAAGGTTTCTCAAACACGCCTTTCACACATTCTTTGTAAAAGACATCCTGAAAATCCTTCATGACCATGGAGTGCCCACAACCACGGAGCGTGGCAGCCGCGTATTCCCCGTTAGCAACAATGCTGCGGATGTGGTCAATGCACTGATGCAATGGATGGGCAAAAAAAACATTGATATCCTTTATGACAGCCGCGCTACCCGGCTTCTTACAAGGCAAGACAGCATTGAAGGGGTAGAGGTACTGGGGGAAAACGGGCAAAAACAGTATTTTGCTCCCAATGTGCTGATCTGCACAGGTGGAAAATCCTACCCGGCCACCGGGAGCACCGGTGAAGGTTATGAGCTTGCCCGGCAGGTGGGGCATTCCGTTTCTGATGTGTTTCCTGCACTGGTGCCCCTGGTAACAGAGGGGGATATAGCTTCCCGTCTGCAGGGGCTGGGGTTGAAGAATGTAAAGGCCATGGTATGGGTCAATGGCAAAAAGCAGAAAGAGGAGTTTGGAGAAGTAATGTTTGCTCATTATGGACTCTCGGGACCTATAATCCTTACCCTGAGCAGATTCGTGGTGGAACAGTTGAGCAATAATCATAAGGTTGAGATCAGCATCGACCTAAAACCTGCCCTGGATGAGCAAAAGCTTGATGCACGACTGTTGCGCGACCTGGACGCACATGGTAAAAAGCAGATTGACAACATATTCAAATTGTGGCTTCCTTCAAAACTGATCCCCGTTTTTCTGGATCTGCTTCAGATAGATGGCAGTAAACTTTGCCACCAGCTGACAGCCAAAGAAAGAAAAAGGGTGCTACTGCTTATGAAAGATCTGAGGTTTGTTGTTTCAGGACATCCCGGTTATAAAGAAGCGATCATCACAGCAGGGGGAGTTGCAACAAAAGAGATAGACTCAAAAACCATGGAGTCCAAAAAAGTAAAAGGACTCTATTTTGCCGGAGAAGTGATTGATCTGGATGGAAACACAGGCGGTTTTAATCTTCAGCTGGCATTTTCTACAGCCTGGCTTGCTGCAGACTCTGTGGCTGAAAAGCTGAAGGAGATGCAGAACGATTGAATTAAACTAAACAAAGAGCCGGCAACTTCGTTCACAAATGTATGCTACAGGTATCGAGCTAAAAAACCGTATCACCTTTAATCTTTGGAAATGTCTTTGTCCAGTGCCACCTTGATTCGCAAACTGATTCATTTTTTTACGGGAATTCTCATTCTGGTATTGTCGTACATCGTGGCAAAGGATGTTTTGTTGTGGCTCATTGTGGCAGGCAGCTTGTTTTCATTTGTTACATTCAGGTACAGAAGGTTTTATCTGTTGCACAAAACATCTCATGAAAGCCTGGGAACGCTTTTTTATCCACTGGGAATACTCTCATCCTATTTGTTGCTTTACACCTTTCCACTGTATTATTTTCAGGCAGCACTATTGATCCTTACAATATCTGATACCCTTGCCAATCTTATCGGACAGGTAAAAAACGGCAATGGGTGGTTCAGGGCATTGTCAGACAGAAAAAGCATGCATGGAATTGCAGGGTTTGTTATTTCATCCCTGCTAATTTTCTATCTGCTCCTTCCGGTAAACCTCATTTCCAATCCCAGTTATCTTTTTCTTCTTCTGATGCTTGCCGTAGTGATGGAGGTAATGTCCTGGCGAGGGTCAGACAATTTTTCCATTCCCTTTGGTATTGCAGTATTTTTCTGGTTGTCAGAAAACTATCGGTTGGATTATACCTATCTTGCCGGGGTGTTTTTGTTTATGGGAGTAGGTGGAGTGTTGCTTTACAGGCTTAAGCTTCTTTCAAGAGGAGGAAGTATTGCGGCATGGTTGCTGGGGAATTATTTGCTAATGGCATTGGGAACAGCGTGGATCATTCCGGTTCTGGTGTTTTTTATCAGTTCGGTTATTTTTACTAAGATTCATTCTGCCATCAGGCGCAAACCCAAAAAATCAAACAGCCGCAATGCATGGCAGGTTGTGGCCAATATCCTTTGGGCGGTTGTAAGCTCTGTTTTATGGATCATTACGCAAAACGATATTTTTATTTATCTTTTCATCGTATATGTGGCGGCGGTAACCAGTGATACCTGGGCCAGTGAAATAGGTCCGGTATTCAACAGCAAAAGTTTGTCGCTTTCTGATCTGCGCTGGTATGAAGCGGGTGTTACAGGTGGTGTCTCGTTTGCAGGTACAATTGCTGCTTTTGCAGGCGCCCTCATCCTGTCTGCCTTATCATTGTTTTTATTCTTTGGAGAAATAAATCTTCTGGTTCTATTCTACCTGACCCTGTCGGCGTTTCTGGCCTGCTTTGCAGATACCCTGCTTGGGGCTTTTGTGGAGGAGAAATTGCTTGCAATGCCATGGTTCAGGAAAAAGAACAATATAGAAAGCATTAACCCCAACGATCTGGTCAACCTTGCAGGATCATTGACAGCGGGCATTTTTCTGATATTATTCCTTTCTCTTTAGCTTCGCTTACATGTAGATAGCCATTCCAATGATTAGGAATAGTGAAAAAGCAACATGGATCAGCACGGTTAGTTTAGCACCCTGCTTCATTTTTTCAGCATCTGCGTGATGGGTCAATACGATTTGTGCTGCTTTGGGAAAAATAAGAATGTACGGGATCAATGCTAACAGAAGCGGCCATGTTGTTCCCGGAAACCATATGGCCATTGCCACAACATTGGCCACAATAGCCAGTTGAAAAAATATGTAAAGCAGGGAAGTAAAACGTGTTCCCAATCGGGAGGCCACTCCGTGTTTGCCTCCTTTTCGGTCAGCATCAAGGTCAATGAGTTGCCCGGCAAGCAAAATGGAAGAGGTGCTAAGCCCGGTTGCAGGCATCAATAATAGAATCATGGGATGAAAAGCAATGTTCTGCCCCACTGCGGCAATGAGTATGGCCATAGGGCCGAATGCAAACCACACCGAGAATTCTCCCCAACCACGGTAGGCCAGTTTAAAGGGTGGTGCAGTATAGTATTTGCTGAAAAATGCCGATAACAGGAACAATCCCCAAAGGTGTGGCCACAATTCCCTTTCAATGAAAAAAGTGAGGGCAATGGTTCCGGCAAGGGCAATGACAAGCCCGGCACGGGCAAGAAAATACATTTTGCCCATGAGTTCAGGATGGTCAAGTAATACTCCTGACCCGCCACTGGCCTCATTGCGGTGAACATTTACCTTGTCAGTTCCCTGGATGGTATCATAGATGTCATTGTACACATTGGTGGCCACATGAAGCCCTATTCCGATTATGATAACAATCAGAAAGTTAACGAAAAGGAATTGGTCTGTAAGACTATTGGCCAATAGGCTACCTGCCACAAGCGGAGCAATAATGGAGGTAAGGAACTGCGCCCTCACCATTTTAGCAATACCCGGTTTTTCCATAGCTGTTATTTTAAAAATTGAACAGTAAAACAACAGTTTAGTGCAAATTTTGTTGGGTGTTTGTCTTAATTAAATGAGCTCCATGCCAAAAACCTGCGCTATTCTGCCTTTGAGTTTTTCCTTTACCGTTTCCATATCCTGTGGCGACCCCAGTTCTTTTTCAAGGGAAGTAACAGCTTTATCAGTATAGCCGCAGGGGTTGATGTGGTTAAAATACTCCAGGTTGGTATTTACATTGAAAGCAAAGCCATGCATACTTACCCATCGGCTGGTGCGCACTCCAATGGCGCATATTTTCCTGGCTCGTGGGGTGCCGGTTTCCAGCCAGACTCCAATGGCACCTTCCAGGCGCTCTGATGCAATGCCATAATCCGCAAGCAGCAGGATAATCGATTCTTCCAGTTTGAAGATGTAGTCTTTTACCCCGGTAACAAAGTATTCCAGGTTGAGAATCGGGTATCCAACAATTTGTCCGGGTCCATGGTAAGTGATATCGCCCCCTCTGTCAATGTGAAAAAACTCAGCTTCCTTGGCCTGCAATTGTATGAAATTGATCAGCAGATTGTCTGAAGAGCCACTTTTGCCCAGGGTGTAAACATGCTTATGCTCACAAAACAAAAGGTAGTTGTTGGTAGTCTCAATGGTTGCCGTACCATTGGAGATCTCCCGTTTGGCCTGACTGATCTCGTTAAATAGGTTCTCCTGGTAGTCCCAGGCATCTTTGTAGGCGATCAGACCCAGATCGCGGAATTCGGTTTTTTTATTTATTGCTGTTTGATTCATGGATTGATGATTGAAAATGTATTAGAATGCCTTGCTGCATAAGGAATTTTATTTTAATAGCGTTATTGACAGGTTGCCGGATAATGCAAGGGTAAAATTAGCTGTTTTTTTTTGCATTCAAATCTGATAGCATTGTTTTAAGTTATTGGGCAAACATTGCGAAAGGGAGGAGAATGTTAAAAATGCGCTTCATGTTTAATTAAACACCAAAAACATTAAACAAAAAATATTTCATATCGTTTAAGGGTTGTTATTCAATTTTATCAACCCTTTATTTAAAATCAACAGCTATGAATAATTTAGGAAATGCTACGTTTGAAAATTATGTAGGTCTTGAGCAGGGCCTCAGCGAAATGGCCTACCAAATGGTAGCTCATGTGCTCACCCTGGGCTATGCCGTTATGTTGGCAGGATTATTTTACTTTATCCTGACCATTAAAACCGTTGCTCCCAGATATCGTACTTCTTCTGTTCTGTCGGTAGTGGTAATGGTATCTGCATTTCTGCTTCTCTTTGCACAGGCAGGCAACTGGACAAGCAGTTTTGTTTTTGATGCTGAAAGAGGCCGGTACTTCCTTGGCGATGGACAGGATTTGTTTAACAATGGATACAGATACTTAAACTGGCTTATTGATGTGCCTATGCTTCTGTTCCAGATTTTATTTGTTGTTTCTCTCACCCGATCCAGCTTCTCCAGCATCAGAAACCAGTTCTGGTTTTCCGGGGCGGCTATGATCATTACCGGTTATATCGGGCAGTTTTATGAAGTGACCAATTTTGCAGCATTTGCTGTCTGGGGATCTATTTCAACGTTGTTTTTTATTCATATTCTTATTCTTATGAACCGTGTGATCAAAGAAGGTAAAGAAGGCATCCCTGCCAAAGCACAAAAAGTGCTGGGTACCATCTGGACGTTATTCTTTGTTTCCTGGATGCTCTATCCTGGCGCATACCTCATGCCCTACCTGGGTGGTTTGGGAACAGACGGTGCTTTGTTCAATGAAATAGGCGTTGTTGGACGTCAAATCACTTATACCATTGCCGATGTGTCGTCAAAAGTTATTTATGGGGTATTGCTTACTGTAGTTGCCCGATACATGAGTATAGAAGAAGGCTACACTGACAGCAAAGAATAATCTTACCTCTCCTGGAAAAGCTGTCTGATCCTTTTTGCACGGACAGCTTTTCTTTTTTGTAACAAGATAAAAAATAATTATTCATCGATTTAATTAATATTCATATGGAAACTCAGGAAATTCAAACCAAAAATCAAACTATCTCCTATCCCAATGAATGGTATGATAAACCATTTTTCGGCCTTACCCGGGAAATGCTTGAATGTGTTAGTCAACACAATTTCAATCGTCTGTCGCAGATATGTGATGATGACTTTGGAATTATAGATATCAATACAGAAGGAGGGTCTGAAGTGATCCGTGACAAGGAAGGATGGAAAGATTGGTTTCAGACACTTTTTTCAACTCTGAAAGCTATGAACGCAGAAACCTGGTCAGAGATAACCCGCTATGAATCCATGCTTAAAACAGATATGGGCATGAGCGTGGTGGATTTTGACCAGATGTTTGTGGTGGGTAAAAATCGAATGCGATTCAGTGTAATTGCCACCATTGTATGGAAACTGGAGGATGGCACCTGGAAGGAGGCCCGTTGGCACAGTTCGCTGCTCAAGGTAAAAAATGAATCTTAATAACAATGCCTTTGGGCCTCATTTGCTAAGCGCTCCCTTTCGACTTTTTAAGGCCCGATTCGGCATGGTACGATGATCTTACCAAAGGATTGCTCTCCACCACTGAAAATCCCATTTTTAATCCTTCTTCCCGGTAGCGGGCAAAAATATCAGGATGGATATAATCCTCAACCGGAAGATGTGCATGGGTGGGTTGCAGATACTGACCAATGGTCATGATCTGACAACCCACTTTTCTTAAATCCCGCATGGTCTCCAGTACCTCTTCAAACGTTTCGCCCAATCCAACCATGATCCCTGATTTGGTTTTCAACCCTGATTCACTTATCCACTGCAAAACCTCAAGACTGCGCTCGTATCTGGCTGCACTTCTTACTGCAGGTGTAAGCCTCTTTACCGTCTCCAGGTTATGCGCGGTAATATCAGGCTGGGTTTCCAGTACTTTGTTCAGATCATCCTTTTTTCCCATAAAATCGGGCAGCAAGACTTCCACTGTAGTTTCGGGATTTTTCTCCCGTACAGCAGTTACTGTTTTTGCCCATACTTCAGCACCGCCATCTGGCAGATCATCCCGGTCAACGGAGGTGATGACACAATGCTTCAGCTTCATGAGCTTTACCGACTGTGCTACTCTTTGCGGTTCACCGGGATCAATGGGCAGAGGTTTTCCGGTTTTTGTGGCGCAGAATCGGCACGACCGGGTGCAGATCTCACCAAGGATCATAAATGTGGCAGTACCTGCCCCCCAGCACTCACCCAGGTTAGGGCAATTGCCGCTCTGGCAAATGGTATGAAGTTGATTGTCGGTTACAATTTTTTTTACCTGACTGTAATTTCCTTCAACAGAGCGCTTGATCTTAAGCCAGGAAGGTTTGCGTTTAATGTTCATTATATTGATTGATCTATTAATACATAGGATAATTTACATTTGGGGTCAGATACTCTACCAATTAAATGGTTACCCGGCCCTGGAAGCCATCTGAATGTTTCCCATAAGCTTTTCATACTTAGCTCTTGCAATGGGTGAGCGGGTTTTGACAAAGTTTTGCCTGAAAGCGGGTTTGTCCAGGCTCTCCCATTCATGCTTTTCCCACCTGGCAACAGCTGGTAAAGCTTCAAAATCTTTCTCATTTGCCGGCTCAGCAAACCGGGTGTTGTGAGGGCATACATTCTGACAAATATCACAACCAAAAACATACTGATTCATCTTTCCATGAAATTCATCAGCGATAGCCTCTTTCAATTCAATGGTAAGATAGGAGATGCATTTTGATGCATTGATAATACCGGGGGCAGTTATTGCACCGGTGGGGCAGGCAGCAATGCATCTGGTGCAGGCTCCGCAGAGATCCTTATCCATTGGCTGGTCGTACGGAAGTTCGGTTCCCAGGATGATTTCAGCAAGGAAGAAAAAACTGCCTTTGCGGGGGAGGATCAGGCAGGAGTTTTTACCAATAGACCCAATACCGGCCATTTGTGCCCAGTATCTTTCCAGTACGGGTGCTGAATCGGTAAACACCCTTGCCGGGCCAGCATCGGTTTTGTGTTGAATGAATTGCAGCAATGCGTATAGTTTCTTTTTTAAAACAAGGTGGTAATCTATGCCTGCAGCATATTGAGATATCTTATAAAATGCGCCTGATGGTTGAAATCCTTTTTGATGATAATTAAATGCAAGGCTTATAACCGATTTTGCTCCGGGTACCAGAATTCGGGGATCAAGCCTCATGTCCATGTGGTTTGCCATATATCCCATTTTTCCGTGGTAGTCTTTTTTCAGCCAGCCTTTGAAGAAATCCGCGTTTTTCTCATCTACCTGTTCAGCCCTTGCAAAGCCACAGGCAGCAAATCCCAGCTCTTTTGCTTTTTCTTTAATGGAATGACCATGAAGTTTAAGGTTTGCAGATGAAAGATCAGACATAATGAACAGTTAGTCAAAAAGGCTTTTCTGGCTTGGATGTTTTATTCTTCCCAGGTGTTTATAGGCCATTTCTGTGGCTTCTCTTCCCCGTGGGGTGCGCATAAGGTATCCTTCCTGTATGAGGAAAGGTTCATACACCTCTTCGATGGTCCCGGGATCTTCTGAAACGGCTGTTGCCAGGGTAGTGAGCCCTGCCGGGCCTCCTTTGAACTTGTCGATAAGGGTAACCAGCAGTTTGTTGTCCATTTCATCGAGCCCATTCTTATCCACATTAAGGGCATCAAGGCCATAGAGTGCAATCTCCATATCTATTCGCCCGTTTCCTTTTACCTGGGCAAAATCCCTTACTCTCCGCAACAGGGCATTGGCAATACGTGGCGTGCCACGACTGCGGCGGGCTATTTCCAGGGATGCATCATCTTCAATTTCTACTTTTATAATGGATGCCGATCGTTTAATGATGCGGTTAAGCAATGTGGTATCGTAATAGTTGAGCCTTGAATTAATGCCAAACCTCGCGCGCAACGGAGAAGTAAGCAAGCCCGAACGTGTAGTGGCTCCAATGAGGGTGAAAGGGCTGAGGGTGATCTGGATGCTGCGGGCATTGGGCCCGGTTTCGATCATGATATCTATTTTGTAGTCTTCCATGGCCGAATAAAGGTATTCTTCCACCACGGGCGATAACCGATGAATCTCGTCAATAAACAGCACATCTTTCTCTTCCAGGTTGGTAAGCAGCCCTGCAAGGTCTCCCGGCTTGTCAAGTACCGGGCCTGAGGTGATCTTGATCCCCACGCCCATCTCATTGGCAATGATATGGGCCAGGGTAGTCTTTCCCAGCCCGGGAGGGCCATGAAAAAGAACATGGTCAAGGGCTTCATCCCGCTGGCGGGCAGCATGAACAAAGACCCTGAGATTTTCGATGATCTTTTCCTGACCGGTAAAACTGGAAAAACTATCCGGGCGCAAGGCCTTTTCGTATTCCTTTTCTACACTGCTTAGTTTTCCGGGGTCAGGGTTTAATAATTCATTTTTTGACATTGAATTTTTTTAAAAGGATAAGATTAGCAAAATTAAGATTTTACACGGAAAAAACCATCTTTGCAAACCGGCGGCTTGAACCTTACGATGAAATACTTTGTTAAATAAACATTGGTCATATTCTTTTATGTTTTTGTCTATTTGATTTTTAACTTTGAGTAGTTTGTTTCCTTTTTTTTCCTACTTTTATATATCAGAAAATAATGATTAAACTCTAAAACCGGAGAATTATGAACGAAATAGTTGTAGCCATAGATTTTTCATCCTGCTCTGTAAATGCAACCCGTGTTGCTGTCTTCATTGCCAATGCAATGAATGCAAACATTACGCTTATCAATGTTTGTAAACCTTGCAGTGAGGAGGCAGTATATCCTGATACACACGATCTGCATTACAAAGAGGCAAAGAAAAGGCTGGAAGATCTGATCAGTGATTTTGGGCCTTTACTGAAAAATGAGATGAAATATCGCATTCGCGTGGGTAAGGTATACTCTGAGATTGTGAACGAGGCTAAATACAATGATGCCATGATGATCATTGCCGGCACTCATGGTATTTCCGGATTTGAGGAATATTTTATTGGAAGTAATGCATACAGGCTGGTGTCTCTGTCTCCTTGCCCCATTATTACCATTCGTACAATGTTTCAGAAAAAAGAGATCAAAAAAATTCTTTTCCCCATAGACTCTTCAAGAGAAACCCGGCAGAAAACCAATTTTGCCCTCGAAATTGCGCAAAACCTGGGCGCAGAGATCAGGGTGCTGGGTGTTTACGATACCGGAATTAAAGAGGTGAGGAAAAAAATTAAAAACTACGTTTTGCAGGTGAAGAGCTTTTTCGACAATAAAGGCATAAAGGTTTCTGCAGACTTTGCTGAAGGTAAAAAAGCTTCGGGGATCATTCTAGACTATATCAATATCCATGATTTTGATATGGTAGCCATGATGAGTGATCAGGACAGCAGTACCATGATTATTGGCAATGAAGCCCAGCGGATAATCAATCATTCGCCAGTACCGGTTTTAAGTATTCACCCAAAAGAAACATCCAGCTCTTCGTTCAGACTCAGCGGAACGGGCTGATGAAAAAAGTAATGGATCCGCGGTCAGTTGCTTCAGATATTTTCAGAATACAAGCAGAGAAGGATTTTGCCCGTTTATCGTTACAGGTTTTCCGCTATCAGTTTGACCAAAACAAAGTTTACCGGGAATTTTGCAGTGCATTGGGTGTAATCCCTTCTCATGTGAATCATTATCGCGAAATCCCCTTTATGCCGGTGGAGTTTTTCAAGAATCATACGGTGGTATGCGGTGATTGCTCCACATCACTTTTGTTTCAAAGCAGCGGAACAACCGGTCAGCAAACCAGCCGCCACTTCATTACCGATCCGGATCTTTATAAAACCAGTTTCCTTAAGTGTTTTCATCTTTTTTTCGGAGACCCCCGCAGTTTTCATATTCTTGCCCTCTTGCCGGGATATCTCGAACGCGAACATTCATCCCTTGTTTATATGGTAGAGGAACTGATAGCTCAAAGCAATAGTGAGCACAGTGGGTTTTACCTTAACAACCAGAAAGAATTGCAGCACAAGATTGAAGGACTGCAAACGGACAACCGCTTTGTTTTGCTGCTTGGAGTTAGTTTTGCTTTGCTGGATATGGCAGAAAAATACCCGGTAAAACACCCCCGGCTGATTGTAATGGAAACGGGAGGGATGAAAGGAAAACGCAAAGAACTTGTGAGAGAAGAGTTGCATGATTTACTCAAAAATGCATTTGGAGTTAGCGAAGTATGCTCAGAATATGGCATGACCGAGTTGCTTTCCCAGGCATATTCCCTGAGAAATGGATTATTTTCTTGCCCACCCTGGATGAAAATTCTTATCAGGGATGTGAATGACCCCCGTGAGTGGGCTCCATATGGCCGAACAGGGGGTGTGAATGTTATAGATCTGGCCAACCTTTATTCATGCTCATTTATAGCTACCCAGGATCTGGGAAAAGTACATGAAAAGGGTGTCTTTGAGATCTCAGGGAGGTATGATAACAGCGATCTGAGAGGCTGTAATTTAATGGTTGGTTAATAACTGGTTATTTCGCTGATTATCAGGATGTATATGGGTGTTGACAGAGGTGAAAATTGATCAAATTTTCTCATTTTTTTTTCTTTAACAGTATTTTAGCTATTTTTGATGGCAATAGAAAACTGTTTGTTGTGTGAGATATAAGCCCGGTTATTATGTTATGAAAAAGGTATCCTTCAGGTTCTTATTACCGGGGCTGATGTTGTTTTTGCTGGGTTCTTGTTTATACGATAACACTGCATCCATGCCCAAGGCAAAGAATGGTGTGCTTGATGCAGAGGGGTTGTTCAGTAAAAAACCTGTATCATTATATCTGGATGGAGAATGGGAGTTTTTTCCCAATGAACTTCTTTCTCCCGGGGAGTTGGCATCACGGCAAGCAACACAAACTCAGTTATCGCCAGGATTATGGAGAACCAAGGGAGATAAGCCTCAGATTCGTACTGCTACCTACCGGCTAAAAGTTGTCAATCACGATCTTCCTCCGGTTTTCAGTGTTCGCAATCATCAGATATTCAGCGCGTTTCGACTTTTTCTCAACGGTGAGGAAATCCTGAACAACGGAGAAGTCTCCTACACCAGGCAGGGAGAAGAACCCTGCTATCACCCACGCACCGTAAGTGTTTATACCCAAGCCGATACCCTGGAATTCATTTTGCATGTTTCCAATCATCACTACCGAAAGGGAGGAATTGCAGAGTCCATAATCATCGGCAAGGTTTCATGCCTGTTGAGAAACAATCTTGCAGGCACAGGATTTGACTTTTTCCTCACGGGCAGTTTGCTGATCATGGCAATTTACTATGTCAGCCTCTCATTTATTTTCAGAAAAGAGAGATCCTCCCTGTTCTTCAGTATCTTCATTTTTATTTCCATCATTCGAATACTTGTAACAGGACAACGATTGCTTTTATTTATGTTCCCTTCCATGACCTGGGATACCATGCTGCGTCTTGAATATGGAACGTTTTATATTGCCCCGGTTTTCTTTATCCTTTTTTTCAATGCCATTTTCAAAGAAGAGGTAAAGATATATGCCGTAAACCTGGTATTGGCAATTTCGGGATTTTTTACTCTCATGGTGCTTTTTACCCCGGTAAGCTTGTTTACCCGAACCCTTCCTTATTACCAGTTTTATATCCTGATTCTGGGTCTCTTCCTTCTTTACTGGCTATGGAAAGCCAGAAGGAACAATAAAGAAGGTGCTCTTGTGTTGCTGCTGGGTATTATTGTGTTGTTTGCCACCCTCCTGCACGATATGATGTTTGCATACGGAAGCCTTCGTGGAAGTGAAATATTCCCGGCAGGCCTGTTTATATTCATATTGTGCCAGTCATATGTGATCTCGCTCAAGTTTTCCAGCATTAATAAAGAAAACCAGCAACTTTGGGGAGAACTGGATTATAAAAATCAAAACCTGGAACTTCTGGTAAGGGATCGCACACAAGAGTTGGTTGAACAAAGAAACCTGCTTCAAAAAACCAATGATGAACTGGAGAAGAAAAAAGAAACCTTGTCAAACCAGGGACGAAATCTTGAAGTAATCAATGAAATGCTTGACAGGGAGCGGGAGAAATCAGATCGCCTGCTGTTGAACGTTCTTCCCCAGCATATTGCTGAGGAGCTTAAGCTCTATGGCAAGTCTATGGCACACAGCTATCCGCAGGTAAGTGTTTTGTTTGTGGACTTTGTAAGGTTTTCTGATATTTCAGAATCCATTGATGCAAGTGAGCTGCTGAAACAATTGCACTTCTACTTTGCAGGATTCGATGATATAGCCAAAAAGTTCAACCTGGAGAAGATAAAAACCATTGGCGATGCCTATATGTGCGCAGGAGGTTTGCATGAAGATGCCGATGAAAGCCATGTAAGAAACACAGTACTGGCAGCCCTTGAAATGAGCTTGTTTATCAGGAATATCAGGGAAGAAAGAGAAATGCTGGGAGATCTCTGGCTGGATTGTCGTATAGGAATCCACACGGGGCCGGTAATTGCCGGGGTTGTAGGAAAAACCAAGTTTGCTTTTGATATCTGGGGGCCAACCGTGAATATTGCAAAGCGTATGGAAGCTGCCTGTGAACCGGGCAAGGTGAATGTATCAGAATTTACCTATAACTTTATCAGGGATGAATTTGTGTGTAAGTCACGGGGGTTGATTTCCATGAAGCATAAGAAGAACATGCAGATGTTTTATGTAACCGGATTGAAGGAGTAATTGTGTTATTAAAAAGGCCAATAGTTTATTAATGCAATTGAGATCAATGCTATTCCGGCTATTGTTTCGGCAATTTTCCCGGTGTTCTCTCCAAACTGTTTGCCATAAAGCAGCCCACTGAAAGAAATAAACCAGACCATAATTGCAAAGGTAATCAGGAACCTGCCTGCCGGAATCTCAGAAAAGCCAATCCCTATTCCGGCAAAAATCATATTTATCCCCCTGGCAACCGCCAATGCCAGCACAACCGGTAAGTGGTTGATGTCATAAGTTATGGTATATGGTTTTCGGGTTATAGCCCCAATGGTCATCCGTATTCCTACAAAAAACAGCATAATCAGCACAATCCATTGATGATTTTCATCAAACCTTCTTTCCAGCAGACCTGCCAGGTAAAGCCCCAGGGCAAATAAAAGCACAGAAACCACCGAGAAAATTATGGACGCTTTCATGGTGGTGCCAGGTTTGATTGCCTCTCCATGCCTCGAGTTTACATGCGATACATGAAAAAATCCCATGGATAAAATCAGGGGTAAGATCCAGGAAATAAATTGATCGGGTATGATAAATGCTGTCATTATTCAATGGTTATTTTCTGAATTTGCAGCAAGGATATTATTTTTTCAAGCCCCTGGGCATCTGCTTCATCAAATGAATTGAACTCTTTGCTGTCAACATCCAAAACGCCGATAATATCTCCCCTGGTATTTCTGAGAGGAACTACAATCTCGCTGTTGCTGCGGCTATCGCAGGCTATGTGCCCGGGGAAATCATGCACATTGGGTACCACGATTGTTTTTTGCTGATTTATTGCAGCCCAGCAAACACCTGTATCTTTTGCCAGAAGCTGACACGCAACAGGCCCCTGGTAAGGCCCGGCGATCAGTTCGCCTTTATCGAGCAGGTAAAATCCACACCAGAAAAAATAGTCCATTTTATGGCTTAAAACGGCTGCAATGGTTGCCATTTGAGAGATCTCGTTTCCGGGATTCTGCAAAAGCCCCTTGATTTGCTCATAAAGCCTGTTGTACCTTCCTTGTTTTTTTGAAATATCCACGTTAATTAAATAATTAGTTTTAAGATAATTGATTTATAGCTTGAGTCCTCCCCAAAAAACTTTTGTAAATCCTGATTTAAAGAGCAATCATGCTAACTCGCACAAATTGAATTGGTTGAGTGCTCCCCCTCTTAGGGGGAAGGGGGGTATTGTATGTTTATGAACAGACTCAAGGTTGTTAAAAGCAGCATGAAATTTTTTGGACAAATTTATGGCCTTATTTTTAATAAGCATCAATGACTGACCGTATAATTCATATCCATAAATTAAAACCCCGGAAAGCTCTCCGGGGTTCAATGAAGTTTTACTTTTGATATTGGCCATTCCGGCAAGGACTATTTGTCTGGTGCCAGAATTTACTTATCTTTCAACTCTTTCGAGTTCCACGGTAAAGTGCCTCATGATGGGGGCCTCATGCGTTATTCTGAATCCTTTGGTGATCTTTTCACGCCTTTCCCAGATATTTGCAAGAGCTGCCGCGATGTATTCTATGTGATTGTCGGTATAAACCCTTCTGGGTATTGCAAGTCTGAGTAATTCCAGCCTGGGATAGCGGTTTTCGCGGGTCACAGGATTGCGATCGGCGAGCAAGGTGCCAATTTCCACGCCTCTTACGCCCCCTTCAAGGTATAATTCAACAGCCAGTGTTTGTGCCTGGTATTCTTCTTTGGGCACGTGGGGGAGGAATTTTTTTGCATCCACAAAAACGGCATGACCTCCTGTAGGCACCTGTATGGGGACGTTGTACTCCTGAAGCTTTCTGCCCAGGTAGGCCACCTGTTCTACCCTTGACTCCAGGTAGTCATACTCAGTGCCTTCTCGCAACCCCTGTGCAAGTGCTCCCAGATCGCGGCCTGCAAGTCCACCATAAGTGAGATAACCTTCGTACATGATGTTAAACATGCTTGCTTTTTCAAAAAGCGATTTATCGCGCAAAACAATAAATCCGCCAATGTTTACAATGGCATCCTTTTTACTGCTCATGGTGGCTCCATCCACGTATGAGAACATCTCTTTTACAATTTCCCGGATGGATTTATTTTCGAAACCTTTTTCGCGGGTTTTGATGAAATAAGCATTTTCGGCAAACCGCGCTGCATCAAAAACAGGCATTACGCCATATTTGCGGCACAGGGCCGAAACCTCCCGGATGTTTTCCATGGACACGGGCTGGCCTCCTGATGTATTGCATGTGACTGTTATAATGCAAAGGGGGATCTTTTCGGCAGGATATTTTTTAAAAACATCCTCCAGTTTCTGTAAATCGATGTTCCCTTTGAAAGGGTGATATTCAGCTGTATTGCATGCCTCATCAATGGTGCAGTCTATAGCCCTGGCACGTCGGTATTCAATGTGTCCTTTGGTGGTGTCAAAATGAGAATTGCCGGGAACAACATCATTCTCCTTTATTAGTGCTGAAAATAAAACATTTTCAGCGGCCCGCCCCTGATGGGTAGGCAAAAAATAGGGCATATCCAGCAGTTCATAGATCACATCCCTGAGCTTAAAAAAGCTTGATGATCCTGCATAGCTTTCATCGCCAAGCATGATCTCCGACCATTGATACTGGCTCATGGCTCCGGTGCCAGAGTCGGTAAGCAGATCAATAAATACCTGCTCACTTTTCAGGTTAAATAAATTGTATTTCGCCTCACGGATCCATTTCTCACGCTCTTCTCTGCTGCTTCGGTAAAGGGGTTCTACAACCTTGATTTTATAGGGTTCTGCAAAGGGTAATTCCATAGCATCTTTTATTTTAGGGTGTTAGGTTTTATAAATTGAACCATCATCATAATCAGGTGATCACTTCAGATGGATACTTACATCATTTTTTGAGTAATTCTATTATTGAGTGCACTCTGAAAAGTCTTTTTTTTAATGCTAGTGATAAAAAAGCCCTTTACAACTCGCATAAATTCAATAGGTTGCGAGCTCCCCCTCTTAGGGGGATGGGGGGTATTGTATTTTTCAGAGTGGACTCATTATTTGAAATAAAAAGTTTTTTGATGCGCCCATTTGGGCAAAAGGAAAGTGAAACCGAAATTGCCGGCTTAGAAATGGTAGGTATCGCGACGTTTTATATTGCGATAATTGGTTCCTCGGGCGAATGATTGTAATCTGTAAATCATGGATAAAATATAATTTACCTGCAACAAATTTAGTGATTTTTTGTTATTTAGCTTTGTCTGGAAATGACATTTTAATAGCAGTATCACAGCAGGTAAGCAAAACCGGCTTCGTTCAGCTGATTTAATTATCAACATTTTCTCAGCTTTTTATGGATACTGAATAATAATAATTAATTTTATGGTTTGAAAACAACCAGATAGTATAAAAACATGAATTTATTTTTTGCAGAAGTATCGATAATTCTTTGTTGCTGCCCCCGTTTTCAGGGTAGTCTGAAGGTACTTCTGTGATGAAATTACTTTCTGTAAACAATAAGATTGCCCTCTCGTTACCTGATTAATGAAGAGGGTTTTTTAATGCCATTAAATCAGAAAATTGTATGGAAAAATTCAAAGATTTTGCAGATAATCTTTTTCGTGATCACACATCAGAAGAGTGTTTTATGCCTTGCAAGACCGATAGCAACAGGTTTATTGTAGACATGATACAGTTGTTGTTTCCGCTTGATGTTCCGCGCTCGGCAGATGAATATCTGCTTCGCTTCAGAGACTCAGAGTTGCAACTTCGAAAACTCCTGCACAGCCTTAAAGTATTGCTAAAGGAAGATCCCGGGCATATAGTTGAGGCATTCTTTGCAGCCCTTCCCCGAATTTATAAAAAACTACGCATGGATGCTGAATCAATTTATAAGTTTGACCCTGCTGCTGCCAGTGTACAAGAGGTGATACATGCTTATCCGGGGTTTTTTGCCATAGCCATATACCGCATTGCCCATCAGCTTTATCTTCAGAAAGTGCCCGTTCTACCTCGCCTGATGGCTGAATATGCGCATGGCAGGACTGGAATTGATATCAATCCGGGAGCTTCCATTGGCGATAACTTTTTTATTGATCATGGCACGGGCGTGGTAATAGGAGAAACAGCTGAAATAGGTAATAATGTGAAGATCTACCAGGGGGTAACCCTCGGAGCTATTACGGTTGAAAAAAGCCTTGCTGCCACCAAAAGACACCCTACTCTGGAAGACAATGTGATCATCTATGCGGGGAGTACTGTTTTGGGTGGCAAAACTGTAATTGGTCACGATTCAATTATTGGCGGTAATGTATGGCTTACCGAGAGTGTACCTCCCAACTCGGTTGTTTATCACAAAAGTGAGATAAAGATCCGTTCGGGCAAGCCTTTTAATGAACCCCTCAATTTTGTAATCTAACGAATTGATTAAATATATGATGCCAGACAAAAAGTTTTCAACCTCATTGCTTTTCATTTTTTTATTGTGTGATTATCATTTAATCAAAGTTATAACCTCTTCGTCTTTGTGTTGATCCATAGAAATAGCACAAGTTATTGAGAAATGCGACTTAAGCCCCTCTTTACTTGAGATCACTACTTATAAAACATTAAAAAACGTACTTAAAACAATTCAAATTTATGAAAGCAGAAAATATATCTCAACTTATTGGAAATACTCCTCACTTAAGGATCAACCGGTTATACCCTTCGTCTGTGGAGGTCTGGATGAAGCTGGAAAATAAAAATCCAGCTGCCAGTATTAAAGACCGCATAGCACTGGCCATGATTGAAGATGCAGAAAAAAGCGGCAGCCTGAAGCCGGGAGGGGTAATTATTGAGCCCACATCAGGCAATACCGGTATTGGACTGGCAATGGTTGCCGCGGTAAAAGGGTACAAGATCATCCTTGTTATGCCCGAGAGCATGTCTGTAGAGCGCAGACGCATCATGAAAGCCTTTGGTGCAGAGTTCGTTCTTACACCGCGGGAAAAGGGGATGCGGGGTGCCATTGAAAAAGCCACCGAAATTGTTGAAAAGACTCCCGGTGGCTGGATGCCAAGGCAGTTTGACAACCCGGCCAATCCCAGGGTTCATATAGAAAAAACAGCCACAGAGATTCTTGACGATTTTCCGGATGGCTTTGATTACCTGATAACAGGCGTTGGTACCGGTGGACATATTTCCGGAGTAGCCAAAGTGTTGAAAGAAAAGTTTCCCAATATTAAAGTAA
>SLIL01000279.1 GCA_007135645.1 Bacteroidales bacterium | reverse complement strand
TGTTCATTGCCTGCCTCTTTGTAAAGGGTATAAAGGAAATAGGCGCTCAGCAATTTGTTTTCATTATCAGGAAAGCGGTTGATAAGCCCCTCAAAATATTTTATGGCAGCATCATGATCATGCATGCGGTCTTTAAAGATCATCGCGGCATTGTAATAGGCCTGTGCCATTCGTTCATTGGATATTTTCATTCTCTCGGGTGTTGTGGGAACATTTTCCATCAACGATGCCCTTGTGGCTCTTCCACCGGCATGACCATCCTCATCTTCCATCATATCAAAATCGCCCATATCACCGAAAGCCATAGTCCTCTTATTGCTGATACGCCAAAGATCTTCCAGCTCCCTTTCACCCCATTTTGCATAGAACTCATTTCGACCAAAACTCATAGCTGAAGCATTATAAAAGTACCATCCACCATCACCGGCTCCCTGCAATTGCCGGCCACCGCCTGTGCGGGCCATTTGCTGTCTCATCTGGGCTCTTTCCTGCTCCCTTTCTCTTTCCAGTCTTTCTTCTTCCTGTATTTCTGCAAGAATTCTGTCAAGAATGGCATTTCTTTCAGCAGTATTCATAGCCGCAATGCGTTGCAATGAGTCCTCGCGTTCTATGCGACGCAGATTCTGGGCCAGATCGCGCAACAATACATGTCTCTTCCCTGCATCTTCGTATTCAGGATATTCCCTGGAAAGAAACGTCATGGTGCTGTCGTAAAGCTCAGCGGCGCCAAGGTATTGCTTATTATTGAATTCTATTTCTGCCAGACGCAGGAAAGTGATACCTTTTTGCAGGTCGTTACCCCGGTAGTTCTCAAGCGATTCCTTATAGTACTCAATGGCCTGCTGCTCATTTCCCCTGCGCATGGAAAACTGCCCCAGGGCATAATAGATCTGGTCTCTGAATTCGCGGTTTTTATTGTCGCGCAACATGCTTTGCAATTCAGAAAGAATAAACTGACTATCACCACTTTCGGTATCAAAAGCCATAGCCATGTTGATACGGGCCTGGAACGCCATCTGAAAATCGGGGTTAAGCCTTAGAACGCGGGCATAAGTCTGCTGAGCTTTAGCATAGTTTTTTTCCTGGTGATAGCACTGGGCCATAATGAAGGTGAGCCTGGTGCGGTCTTTTCTGCGCGGAGCCAGGTCAATAGCTTTCTGAAGGTGCGGTATTGCCCCGTTAAATTCTCTTTGCTGCAGGTAATAATCTGCATGAACTTTATGGTAAAGATAGCGCGTATCCTGATCAAGCAGGCCTTCTTCGATATTTCTGCCCACCCGCTCAAGTACCTGCAGGGCATTGTTGTAATTGCCTGTTTTAATGTGGGTTTTGGCAACCCAGATCTTTGATTTATACTTTAAAGGTGTATCAAATTGCCTGATCACATATTGGAAAGTTAAAATGGCCAGGTTGTCGTCGTCGCGGAAATAATGACTCCGTGCAATGAGATAGTACGAATCATCGATCCAGCGATTGTATTCAACACCCCTGATATTCATGGAATGGCGCCTGATAGCAGTACTTGCTTTCTCGTAGGTTATCTGCATATTACCCGAAACTCCTGAGCGTTGCTGTGAACTGCCATACCTGAAAATGCTCAAAACATCTTCATAGTTATCTTCGTGAAGATCATCAAGCCGCTTCAGGGCATTGCGATAGCTCTCCCGGGCATTGAAGTATCCGTTGTATTTGGTGGTTATGCTATGGTAGTTCCGGTTCATAAAAGTGTTCTTCTGGGTAGAACACGACCAGGTAATCAAACCAATAAGAAAAGGAATTGCTATTTTGTAAAGGAATCTTACTTTCACCGGATAATCAGATTTATTATATTTTTCAGGTACCTTGATGTATAACTATAATTTTGCAAATTTATTTCAAATCCGGCTCTAATTCAAATAATTTTTCCCTGTCAACCGTTAGATAGTTGAAAAGATTTTTCAGTATGTCGGAAAATCACCAGCTGTTTGCCAGAACCGTAGATCAGAATGTGGTATTCTCAATAAGCAGAAACTGAAAAAAGATAGTGCAGTCATTACGTGCAATATAAGATTAAAAATCCCGGCAATAGAATTAAAATTACGATATTTGCATCTTAAAATTCAGTGGCAACAATATTCAACCTTATCAAGTTATTCAATGTCAGACAAAAAAAAGGAGAAAGGTTTTTTTACGAAATTACATGACAAATACCGGCTGGTATTGATGAACGACGATACATTTGAAGAAAAATTATCGTTTCGCTTAACCCGGTTCAATGTATTTACCTTTTTCGGCACCCTGGTTATTTTTCTTGTGTTTGCAACAACCTATATCATTGCATTTACACCCTTAAAGGAGTATATCCCAGGATATGCTGATTTCAACACCCGCAAAGTGCTGCGTGAATTAAACATGAAGGCCGACTCGCTCCAGGCTGAGCTAAGAAGCAAAGACCTGTACATCCTTAACATACGAAACATCATAGAGGGTCGTGAGCTGGTGGATGAAATCCCCGAATCGGAAAGCAGCCAGGAATTTGTTGAGATCTCTGAACTGACAAGATCGCGAGAGGACTCCATATTAAGGGCCCAGATAGAAACCGAGATCCGCTATGCCGAATGGACTCCCGATGAAATGGAGTTTACTGAAAGCCGGGGGGTATCGCAGTTTTTCTTTTTCCCACCTCTGCAGGGGATTATTACCAGCCATTTTAATACGGCTGAAAGGCATTACGGCATCGACATTGTTGCCGAAAAAGGATCACCCATCAAAGCCACCCTCGATGGTACTGTGATCCTGGCCACCTGGACTCTGACCACGGGATATACCATCGTCATCAAACACTCCAACAACCTGGTATCGGTTTATAAGCACAATGATACCCTGCTCAAGGGAGAAGGCAGCTATGTAAAAGCCGGTGAGGTAATTGCCATCATTGGTGAATCAGGCACCCTGTCAACCGGTACTCACCTGCATTTTGAGCTTTGGTTCAACGGCAACCCCATCAATCCACTTGACTATATCGTTTTCTGACATACAATCGGTAATTGAAAATAAAAAGGAATATCTGAATTGGAAAAAAGGAATGTTGCTATTTTGGGATCTACCGGCTCTATCGGCACGCAGGCACTGGAAGTGATCAAAGGTGCCCCTGATTTTTTTCAGGTAGAGGTGCTCACAGCACAGAACAATGCCAGACTGTTGATTAAACAAGCCACAGAATTCAGACCCAATGCCGTGGTCATTGGCAATGAAGATCACTACCAGCGTGTAAAAGAGGCCCTTGAACCCCTGTATATAAAGGTTTTTTGTGGAGACAGCTCACTGGAAGAGATTGTTGAGCTCGACTCCATCGACATCGTCCTTACAGCTATGGTAGGATTTGCAGGTCTCAAACCCACCCTTAGGGCCATAGAGGCCGGCAAACATATTGCCCTTGCCAATAAAGAAACCCTGGTAGTAGCAGGACCTATCATTACCGAAAAAGCGAAACAAAAAGGTGTTAACATTTATCCTGTAGATTCGGAGCATTCAGCCATTTTTCAGTGTATGGCAGGTGAATTTCACAACCCCATTGAAAAAATTTATCTTACCGCCTCAGGGGGGCCTTTCAGGGGGAAGACCAGCCAGATGCTCGAAAACGTAAAAAAGGAAGATGCTCTCAAACATCCCAACTGGGATATGGGATGCAAGATCACCATAGATTCGGCGACATTAATGAACAAGGGCCTGGAGGTAATTGAGGCAAAATGGTTGTTCAACCTCAAATCAGAACAGATCAAAGTAATTGTTCATCCTCAATCCATTATCCATTCGATTGTTCAGTTTGAAGACGGATCCATGAAAGCACAAATGGGACTGCCCGACATGAAGCTTCCCATTCAATATGCCCTGGCTTATCCTATGCGGATCCAGTCAGACTTTCCGCGATTCAATTTCCTGGATTATCCCCAGCTTACCTTCGAACAGCCAGACACCCAAACTTTTCGCAACCTCGATCTGGCTTATGCAGCAATGGAAAAAGACGGCAACATGCCCTGTATCCTCAATGCCTCCAACGAGGTGGTGGTGGCAGCCTTTATGAAAGATCAGGTAGGGTTTTTGCAAATGTCGGACATCATTGAACAATGCATGCAAAAAGTGGGTTTCTGCCTTATGCCCGATTATGACGACCTGTTGCAAAGCGACAAGGAAGCCCGAATACTTACCAGGGAGCTCCTGGTGCAGCAAGGCAAAAAAACAATACATCCATGTTAAATCCAATCTTAATCATTTATATATTACGCAATGGAAATTACCATCAAAATTGTTCAGTTTTTTCTTAGTTTATCAGTTCTTATCCTTATACATGAACTTGGGCACTTTCTGGCAGCCCGGTATTTCAATACCAGGGTAGAAAAGTTTTACCTGTTTTTCAATCCGTGGTTTTCCATCTTCAGGAAGAAGATCGGAGAAACAGAATATGGCCTTGGCTGGCTCCCCCTGGGAGGATATGTAAAAATTTCGGGTATGATTGATGAATCCATGGACAAGGAGCAAATGAATCAAGAACCTCAGCCATGGGAGTTCAGAACCAAACCGGCCTGGCAAAGGCTTATCATCATGCTGGCCGGGGTTACATTTAACCTCCTGCTTGCCATCCTGATTTATATTTTTATGCTTTCCATTATCGGTGAGCAATACCTGCCATCCCAGAACCTTAAATACGGAGTACATGCACAACCACTGGCGCAGGAAATAGGGATCCAACATGGTGACATCATCGTTTCTGTCGACAACCGCGAAATAGAGAACTTTAGCCAGATCACCGCAGCAGTGATCCTGAATGGTGCATCGAGCATCCAGGTGAGAAGAAACGGAGAAATGGCAAATATCATGGTACCCGAAGGGTTTGGGCGAAGGGTGCTTGACAGCATGAAAGACAGGGGTGCTCCCGGGGCAGGGTTTGTTATGGAACGCATACCTTTTATTATTCATGGTGTGCAGCAAGGTTCAGTGGCCTATGAGGCCGGTATTGAACCCGGCGACAAAATTGTTACCCTTAACGGGGAAGAGATCCCCTTCTTTTTTGAATTTCGCGAAAACCTCATCCGGAAAGCGGGAGAAACAGTAGAAATTGGTGCAGAAAGAAACGGCGAATGGAAGACTTTTGAACTGACACTGCCCGAATCAGGACTTATGGGGGTAATGCCCAAAGGGGATCTCAGTGCATTTTTCGAGCTGAGAAAGAAAGAATACTCATTGATTGCTGCCGTACCTGCAGGAGTTAACAGAGCTTACAGCACTACCGTGGATTATCTAAAACAGCTGCGTTTTGTCATACGCGAGAGAGACCACGAAAGCCTGGGCGGGTTTATTACCATCGGAAGTATTTTTGCTCCCACCTGGGATTGGGTGCACTTCTGGAGCATTACAGCCTTTTTGTCCATTATTCTTGCCATCATGAACCTGCTTCCCATTCCGGCCCTCGACGGAGGCCATGTAATGTTCCTGATGTATGAGATCATTGTTGGCAGGAAACCCTCCGACAAGTTTATGGAATATGCCCAGACAGTGGGCATGGTGCTGTTGCTTGGACTGATCATATTTGCCCAGTACAATGATATAATGAGGCTGTTTGGAAGATGACGGTGAATAAATAGCCATTTCAGTTAAATAAATAAACCCTTGTTGTTTTTTACGGCAAGGGTTTATATTTTATGAGTTCACTCCGAAAAGTACAATACCCCCCATCCCCCTAAGAGGGGGAGCTCGCAACCCACTGAATTTAT
>SLIL01000063.1 GCA_007135645.1 Bacteroidales bacterium | reverse complement strand
TTCAGGTTGAGCCATCCGGAATACGCAAACTCATCCTCTTCGGTATCAGGATCGTTGAATGAAATGATATCGTACCAGTCGCTGAAATCGGAATCCTGCTGATTCTTCACCAGGTCTTTCCAGGCCCAGAACTCTACCCCGGTATGGTTCCATGAATAATCCAGTATAACGCGGATACCCCGTGCATGCAGCTTCTGCACCAGGTCCAGGAACATCCGGTCGGCGGAGGTCCATTGCCAGGTGGATGGATCATTGGGATCTTCAGAGGCAATAATAGCAAGATCGCCTTCGGGATCGGGGCCAAAATTCACGTCGATGTGGTGGTAGTTGCGCGCATCAAACTTGTGCAGGGATGGAGCATCATTGAGGGGATTGAAATAGATGGCCGTGATGCCCAGCTCTTCCAGATAATCCAGTTTGTCAATCACGCCCTGCAGGTCGCCTCCGTATCGCCTTAATTGCAGACGGGCGTAAAAATCCATTCCCAGGTTACGGATCCATTCATCTTCTTTATACCAGTTCTGTGTCCAGGGTGTAATGCGCCAGTTGCCGGGGATTTCAAAAAAGTCGGATTCGGCAAACATGGTTTCAGGGGTGGGATCGTTGGTGGGATCACCATTGTGAAACCGTTCCACAAAGATCTGGTACCAGATGGCATCTTTGGCCCATTGGGGCGGTTGGTTAAAATCAGTTTCCTTTGTTGCAGACTGGCATGATGCCAGCAAAAGGATTGCGGCAAAATAAGGTAAAAATTTGTTCATGGTTGCTTTTTTTGATCAGGTGCAAAGATGGTAAAAATTAAACTAATTTTTGGTAAAAACTCAGAAGTTTAGCTGCACTGGTAAATTGGCGGCAAAGAAGGCATCCCCGCCCGCTGGAAACAAAACCTCCGCTACAAACACATCATCGAACAGATCGCCCACGACCTGTGGCTGCAGTTCGACAGCGACCCCAATCACAACCGCGCTACCCGCTAGTGGGGGGAGAAGTACCCGGCGGGGTGAGGGTGAAAAAAACTATATTTGCCCCAGCAATTATTCCAAGACCCAAAAAATGGCAAACAAATACCAGGACAAATACCGCATACCTTCCGCCCGTGCCGCGTGGTGGGATTATGGGCATGATGCGGCCTATTTTGTAACCATCAATGCTGACAGCATGAAAAACCATTATTTCGGCCAGGTCAGGGATGGCAAAATGCAATTATCGGCCATCGGCCAGATCGCAAGGGATTGTTGGCTGGAAATCCCAAATCATTTCCCGATTGCCATGCTGGATGAATTCGTTATCATGCCCAACCACATGCATGGGATCATCATAATTGACAAATCCCAAAATCAACAACAACAACAGGGATCGGGTGTACCCGGGGACAATGTCAAATCCGGGGATGATGTTGGTGGTGACGGCGGTGGTAATGGTGACGATGTTGATGATTCCGTTGGGGATGGTGATGATGGGGATGGTGATGATGGGGATGGGTTTGGCAGGGACGTTGTTGTAGAGACGCGATTAATCGCGTCTCTACCCACCCCAAACCCTACAAAACCCAACGAAATCCCGTCAATACCAACCCAAAACCCTGCGAATTCCACCGAAATCCCATCAATCCCGACCCAAAACCCCACGAAACCCAACAAAACCCCGTCAATATCCATCCCAAACCCAACAAACCCCACCCACCCCCCATCACCCCCCATCAAAATGGAACAAACCCCAAAAACACCGGGTGGTATTACCGGGAAAAACAATCCAATGCTGGGAATGGGATTAGGGCGCATTATCAGATTGTACAAGGGGAGGGTAACATTTGAATCCAGGAAAACCGATCCTTTGTTCGCATGGCAGGCAAGATATTATGATCATATTATCCGTGATGATGCGGCCTTCCAACGAATTAAAAATTACATAATCAACAACCCTGCTAATTGGACGGGGGATAAATTTTATTCATTATGAAACGACCCAACGAAATCAATATCAACGTTTTTCATCTGATTATAATTTGATTTAATAGGTCAGATGGAGCTCGCCAACGATCCTCTGATTGGATGTTTTACCATGCTGCGAATTATAATCATCCGCGTGTGTGTTAAAGTTTTTGTCATGGCTCGGTTCAACTGGTTATTCTCCTTACTGATGAGCAAAGAGAATTCTACAATAATGTTATTGCTAAAAACGTGTATTGTGGTGGATGTAGGGCAACAGCAGAAAATGGCATTATCGTAGAAGAAATCCGTTTAAATCCACTGAACGACATTTATGTGACGGGAACCTGCAACGATTGTAAAGGGCCAGTCGGGCGTACCATGGAGTTTGGTGAGGATAAAGAGCTTTATGACAGGGCTATGCAGCTGAGGGGGTCTATATCAAAAAGGGGGAAATAGTATCACGGGATTTTACCCCTTGACCTACATCTGCATTTCCTCAAACACAAGAATTATTCTCCGCAGAAATAAGGGGAATAGCATATTTATTCTCCGCAAAAATAAGGAGAATAAAAAAGTTATTCTCCGCACAGCTTGATTTAAGGAACTTTTGCGAGGGAGAAGATTTTCTGCAACCAAATCACTGACAACCGCAAGAATTAATTCAATTGCTGATCAAAGGGATGTCTCCTATACGAGAATTCATCTGATTTCAACCGGTACATTTTCAAGATATACCTGTCCATGCCTGCCAAAGCCTGCAATGCGCAGCTCATAGCCCTTCTCCCCTGCCAGCCACACAATTCTTGCTGAGTGCGGCGTGTGGGAAAGTACCAGGCATTGATCACATTGAAATTTATAGCTGTTATACCGATCATCCGGCATAAAATAATAATCTGCCACCGGATCATCGGCTGAAACGATCAGCGGCCCGAAGAACTCTTCAGGTGGAGCTGAAAGCTGCTGATTGAAGAAGGCAAGCACCTCATCATGAATGACCTGGCAGTTTTCCGGGATCAACACGTGCTCATCGTCAAAATGGGGTTCATGCCCCCAGCCCTCAAAGGTGTATAGGGTATGATCCAGCCCCAGGCGCCTGGCACGCTCATCGATGCTTGCCGATCCATGGATCTTGCGTGAAAAAAAGGCTGAAACCAGGGTGCTCACATTACCAAAGGGAAAGTCATGACCGTATGGCACCACCTGATCCTGATCTCCGTGAATAGACAAGATGGGTAAACGGAGGCCGGGCTTGAAAAGCTCAAGATTATCCACTGCTCCCCACATGTTTACCACAGCTTGAATGGTAAAGGGTCCGTACAAATCATTGGTGGAACAGTCCAGGCATTCCAGGTCGGGCTGAAGCCTGAGCAGACTTCCCCGTGCACTGGGCCATACATCTTCTTCTTCCATGAGCGAGGTTTTAAGAGAGAGGATTCCTCCGGCACTATGGCCGGCAAGGAATATCATATCAGGGTCAATGCGATATTCCTGATGATGGAAGGACAGATACCTCAGGGCGGCCCTGACATCCTGCACCGCACTGTACATGGCGCGTTCGAGATTGGAATACCTGCCGGGAAGAAACACATATCCCAGTCTGTAATTGACCGATGCCACCACGAATCCTTTGCGGGCATAATCCTGTGCAAGGCTCGAAACCAGTTCATCGCGCTTATCTCCGGCAATAAAGGCACCGGCATGCAATAAAACGATGAGAGGTCGAAAGCTAAGGGTATCATCAGCAGGCTGATAAATATCCATTTCCATGGGAAGCTCATTTCTGCGAATATTGCGCACCACCCCTTCAGCAACATCAAAAAGCACCTGCCAGTAGCTCTTATTGTCTCGTTTTTCAATGGTTTTTGAAGTATAGTAGCCTGGAGCATAACCATACACCGTCTCGTTTATTTCAATGGTATTGGTGATGGGCTCCCTGTAACGGAATGGCGGTTCAGGAAGAAAAACCGGGGTGTACTTGCGGAATTCCACATCGCCCAGCCTTCGGCTTGAAATCAGGAAGTGTTCATCGCCTGCAAGCATCCGCCCCCTGATGTTCGGTACACCTTCCAGGCGGAAACGGTATGAATTGAACCATTTGCGCACCCGCAGCGATTGTGGTGTTGCCACAGCCCTGTCAATATTTACATACTCCCCTGATCCGGGTTCATCAAATCTCATCGCTACATCAGCATCTTCAGCAATATACCATTCACCTGGTTTAACTCCGGGCAAATAGTTAACCCGGCATGAGCTAAATATCATTGCCTGAAGTAATAACAGGAAAAGCCAGCAAATTCGCAAAAGGATATACCTCATTTCAATACAATTGTAGATCAAAAAATAAACGGATTGCTTAATGGAAAATTTTGCACCATGATTCCATTAATACATTCAACCGTCAAAGTTAATGATAACTGATTCCTTTACAAAGCTCTCCCCATCAACAACCAACCATCATCTATCCACAAACAATTCTTAATTTTTCCCAAATAACAGTACCTTGTATTGCATAGTACTATTTTTCGCACTACATTTGCATCATCATTTAATTAAAGCATAGTTATGAATCTGGAAAATACCAAGGCACAAATGCGCAAAGGAGTACTTGAGTTCTGCATTTTATCGCTGCTCTCAGGTCATGAAGCCTACACTTCAGAGATTCTGAACACGCTCAAGGAGTCCAAACTACTGGTAGTAGAGGGCACTATTTATCCCTTGCTCAACCGCCTGAAAAAAGACGGGCTGCTCACTTACCGGTGGGAAGAATCTACCGGAGGGCCACCAAGAAAATATTACAGGATCACTCCCCTGGGCCAGGAATTCCTTGAAGAATTGCGCAAAACCTGGAAGGAGTTGCAACACGCTGTAGAAAAGACAACCACATAATACAATTCCACGAATAATTAATCACAAAGAAAATCGCAAAAAGAATTTACCATGAAAAAGACCGTAACAGCCAACATCAGCGGATTTGTTTTTAACATTGACGAAGATGCCTATGAAAGATTGAACGAATACCTTGGTCATATACGGGATCATTTGTCTTCTGATGATGGCACCGATGAGATCCTTTCAGACATCGAAAGCCGTATAGCCGAAATGTTTCAGGAAAAGATCACCGCATCCAAAACCGTGATCACCATTTCTGATGTAAAGGAAGTGATCAGCCAGCTGGGGGAGCCTGAACAGTTTGAAGATCCTGATGCGGGTTCTGAAAAACACAGCAAAAGCAAAGAGTATGAGACCCGTTCTAATCGCAGGCTTTACCGTGATCCGGATGACAAATACATTGCGGGTGTTGCAGGGGGTCTCGCCGCATTTTTTAACCTTGACCCGGTATGGATCAGGGCTGCATTCATCGTGTTTACGTTTGTTTATGGCTTTGGCCCGTTGCTTTATATCATTCTCTGGATTGTGGTACCACGGGCACGCACCACTGCCGAGAGGCTCGAGATGCGGGGAGAGAAGGTAAACATCTCCAACATAGAAAAATCCATTCGCGAAGAGCTCAACGACCTGAAGGAAAATATCAAGGAATTCTCAAAAGAAGCCAAAGAGACCTTCAGCGATAAAGGAAAAAAAAAGAAAAAAAAAGAGATGACTGACGAACGGCGTTCAGCACTTGTTAGGGCACTGGGAATTGCCGCGGGTGTTATTTTGCTGATCTTCGGCTTTTCAATGCTGATTGCCACTGCTTCTTCCGTCTTCCTGCTTCCATTTACCATTCAGCTCACAACCGGGGTAATGAATTTTGCAGTTCTGGACATTCTGAGTGTATTCATTGCATCATCAGCTATGGCAAAAGCAACTTCAATTGCTTTGTTCCTTATCATCGGCATCCCCATTCTCTGGATCATTATGACAGCAATTCAGTTACTGTTTGACCTGAGGCCCAGGCTAAAATTCCTGGGGGTTTTCACATTTATTCTCTGGCTGGCAGCGGTCGGTATGCTGTCAGTTGCAGGGGTAAAAGCTTTGAGTAATTTTTCCAACCATTACAGCTATTCTCAACAATTCACCCTTACAACTACCCAGTCCCCCAACCTGTATTTTGAGCTGGGATCAGATACCAGGCACAATATCAGACCTCACAAAGACAAAGAGAATTTCTCCAATTTCAGGGCATTCATGTATGATAGCGGTGACCAGGTCGTGGGTTTTCCCAACCTGATGATCAAACCCACCAACGGGCAGGAACCCCATTTCAAAATTATCCGAGAATCCAGGGGTGCTACCTACAACCAGGCCATGACCAATGCCATCAACCTGAACTATTCCATCGTGCAGCAAGATTCCCTGCTAACTTTCGACCCCTTCTTTTTTTACAATGAACAGAAAAAATGGCGCGGACAAAAGGTAAGGGTTGAGCTTTATGTACCACGGGATAAGGTGATCATGATGCCCAGGGAACTGGAAAGAGCTTTCCCGGTGCAATGGGACTCACGGGTTCAGGTGGTAAAAACCAATTAAGGGTTATCTGGATTTAAGTCAGCCTTAAATGCACTATACACCCCGTCCCCCTAAGAGGGGGAGCTAGCAACCTATTGATTTATGAGAGTTAGCACGGTCTGTTTTTATCAACAGAAATTTAATAAAGACTTATCGGTGAAGGCTCAAATCCTTTTAAAAAAGATCCGTTTCTAAGGTATTTTCTCATGGTTTAAACCAGGGAAAATGCCTTTTTTGTCAATAAATATGGAATTTTGCAAAGCCAAAACATTGAACATTTCGCCGTTTTTTTTATTTTAGTATCGGAAACAAATGCAAAACACAATCGTACACCCTTATTAATTTGAATCCGAAGCTATGATAACAACCGAACAAAATATTGAATCAAAACAAAACCGAAAAAACCAACTTAATAAGGAAGAAATTCTTGCAGACTACCGGCTGGCCCATGAAAGCCGCCAGGTAAGTATCCTTGGCCGCAGGGAAGCACTTACCGGCAAAGCTAAATTTGGCATTATGGGTGATGGCAAAGAGGTTGCCCAGATTGCCATGGCAAAATTTTTCAGGGAAGGGGACTGGAGAAGCGGATATTACCGCGACCAGACCTTTATGCTGGCAGCAGGGATGACCACCCTGGAGGAACTTTTCAGCCAGCTTTACGGTGATACCGATCCGGAGACAAACCCTTCCAATGGAGGCCGGATGATGAACAACCATTTTTCCAGTCACAGTTTAGATGAGCAAGGCAACTGGAAAGACATTACCCGTCAGAAAAATACCAGTGCCGACATCTCCCCCACTGCCGGCCAGATGCCCCGCCTGCTGGGTTTGGCCCAAGCTTCAAAGGTTTACAGGGAGCATCCTCACAAAGAAATAATCCAGAAAAACTTCTCCAGAAACGGATCAGAAGTGGCGTTTGGCACTATTGGAGATGCATCCACCAGTGAAGGCCATTTCTGGGAAACCATGAATGCGGCGGGTGTAATGCAGGTACCCATGGCCATGTCGGTGTGGGATGATGGCTATGGGATCAGCGTCCCCATTGAATACCAAACCATTAAAAAAAGCATTTCTGAAGCACTCAAAGGCTTTCAGCGTGATAAAAACAACAAAGGATTTGAGATCTATACAGAAAAAGGCTGGAACTATCCGGGCCTCATCGAAATGTACCGCGAAGGGATAGAATTGTGCCGTAAAGAGCATGTACCCGTGCTTTTCCATGTAACCGAGGTGACACAGCCTCAGGGGCACTCCACAAGCGGATCGCACGAGCGATACAAGGATGAAGAGCGCCTGAGCTGGGAAAAAGAATTCGACTGCCTCAACCAGATGCGTCAATGGATCCTCGAAAACCAGATTGCTTCTGAAGAGGAACTCAACAACATTGAAAGAAAAGCTGTACAAAGGGTTAAAGAAGCCCGGAAAAAAGCATGGGATAAATACCAGGCCCCCATTCGCAAAATGCGCGACGAATTTATTGAGCTGGTGGATGTAACCGAATGCCAGTGCCGCAAGGTTGATAAAATTGATGCGCTCATCAGTGACCTCAAGCGAGTGGGCGAGCCCATTCGCAAAGATGTGGTAAGCACTGCCAAAAGGATTTTGCGACTTATTTGCCATACCTGCTCCCACGAAGGCTCACTAAAAATGGAAGTGAGCAAATGGCTTGAAAATGTGCTGCAGGAAAGCCGTGTAAGGTATAGCTCTCACATATACAGCCAGTCGGAGAAAGCTGCATTGAATATTGCTGAAATAAAGCCCGTTTATTCTGACTCCAGCAAGCGGGTAAACGGACGGGAGATCCTGGTGGCCAATTACGACAGGCTCTTCAGCAAGCATCCCGAGGCACTGGTTTTTGGAGAAGATGTGGGCAAAATTGGAGGTGTAAACCAAACCCTGGAGGGGATGCAGGAAAAATACGGTGAGGTGCGTGTAAGCGATACAGGTATCAGGGAAACTACAATTCTTGGGCAAGCCATTGGTATGGCCCTGCGTGGGTTGAGACCCATAGCCGAGATCCAGTACTTTGATTACCTGCTTTATGCCCTGCAGGTGATCAGTGACGACCTGGCTACCATGCACTACCGTACCGTGGGCCGCCAGAAAGCACCGGTGATCATCAGCACCAGGGGACATCGACTCGAAGGGATCTGGCATTCAGGAAGCCCACTAAGCATGGTGATTAACTCCATCAGAGGGGTTTATGTGCTGGTGCCCCGCAACATGACCCAGGCAGCCGGCTTCTACAACACCATGATGCAAAGTGATGACACCGCGCTGATCATTGAGCCACTCAATGGATACCGGCTAAAAGAAACCATGCCAGACAACGTTGGAGAATATACCATTCCACTGGGAAAACCGGAAATAATTAAAGAAGGGGAAGACGTTACAGTGGTAACCTATGGTGCCTGCGTGCGCATTGCCCAGGAAGCGGCAGAACAGCTTCAGGAGTATGGAATCTCTGTTGAACTTATAGATGTGCAAACCCTTTTGCCTTTTGACATCAACCATACCATTGTGGAATCACTGAAAAAGACCAACAAGATCGTGTTCTTTGATGAAGATGTCCCTGGTGGTGCTACAGCTTTTATGATGCAGAAAGTACTGGAAGAACAAAATGGTTATCTGTACCTTGATGCCAAGCCAGGCACTGTTACTGCGCAGGAACACCGTGCTGCTTACAGCAGCGACGGTGATTATTTCTCCAACCCCAACGCCGAAGATGTTTTTGATGCGGTGTATGAAATCATGCACCAGCATAACCCTCAACGTTTTCCTGATCTTTATCCTTACAGCCGGTAAATATTTTTTCTATTTAGCACCTGCAAGAAAACGGCAATTGCAAAAAGACCTTAGCTGACAAGATTATTGTTATTGGCAAAATAGCGGATAATCGCCAAGCTTAATTATAAGTCTTTGTTCCTATTATTTCAATGCAATTAAATGAATGTTTAATATTTTTCAAAATGAAATCAAAAAAATCTTACCTTTGCACCCCCGGACAAGTGAAAAGACACAGGCCAAACATACCTGTCCTAAAGATAATTCAAATTAAAAAGCGATAAAATGAACGAAAATTCATTTACTGACAAACAAGACCTGCTCGATGGAAAAAGACTGTATTACAGCTTCCTGGCAGGTGCATTCAATGTATTTGAAAACCAGAGGATGCTCAACAAGATCAATGTGTTTCCGGTTCCTGATGCCGATACCGGCACCAACCTGGCTTCCACATTCCGGTCCATAGTAGAAAACACCTCACCGAGCAATAACGTGAAGCATACTTCCGTGGCTATTGCCGAGGCAGCGCTAACCGGGGCAAGGGGGAATTCAGGGATCATCATTGCCCAGTTTCTCTATGGTGTGAGCAATGAGCTGGAAGACAAAAAAGAGATCACCCTGCAATCTTTTGCCGAGGCCATGCAAAAAGCTGTAGATTATGCTTACCAGGCCATAGCCAACCCGGTTGAGGGCACTATTATCACCGTGCTACGGGAATGGGCAGAGTACATTTATACTGCAAAGGACAAATTTGACACCTTTGAGGCACTCATGAACGAATCCCTGGCCAAGGCCCACGAATCGCTGGCTAAAACCCCGGAGAAGCTAAAGATCCTTGCCAAAAATAATGTTGTGGATGCAGGGGCACAGGGGTTTGTAATTTTCCTTGAAGGGATAAACCAGATATTTCAAAAAGAAAATGTAAAGAAAATACTCAGCTATAAAGCTACAACTACCCACGAAGATGCCATTGTTCTGGATGTCCATGAGGAGAGTGAATTCAGGTATTGCACCGAAGCATTGATTTCCCTTACGGGGACTGACAAGGCAAAAGTGAAAGAATTTCTGACTAATAAAGGTGACTCACTGGTAATGGCAGGACCCGAATCGCGCATGAGGATCCATATTCATACCAATGAACCTGAGAATGTTTTTGCACACCTGGCTGATGTAAGCACTATCTTATACCAAAAGGTGGATGATATGGTGAAGCAGAACGAGATTGCCCATCGCCGCAAACATGAAATTGCCCTGGTTGTGGATTCCACCTGTGATATCCCCAAAGAAGTGATTGAACATCATCAGATCCATGTTGTACCACTGAACGTATTCTTTGGCGAAAGCCAGTTTCTGGACAGGCTTACCATTACCCAGGAGAAATTTTACCATCTCTTGCAAACGTCCGATGTTTACCCCACATCGGCGCAACCATCCATAAAAGATCTTACCAATACATTCAGCTACCTTTCTACCCATTATGAGTCGATCATTGCAGTGCATATTTCAGGTGTGCTCAGCGGAACCTTTGCCAACAGCAGTAAGGCCGCCGAGAAGATCAGGATGGAAAGCGGCAAAAGGATCGACCTGCTTGATTCGCGCCAGACCAGCGGTGCAGCAGGTCTTATTGCACTCAGAATAGCTGAAGACATTGAGCAGGGGCTCCCGCATAATGAAGTTCTTGCCAGGGCACAGGAGTGGATAACCAAATGCAAGCTTTTCGTGGGTGCAAAATCATTGAAATCTTTTGTTAAAGGGGGAAGAGTGAGCCCGGCAAAAGGATTTATCGGCAGTATGCTCAATGCAAAACCCATCATCTCTATTGATGAAACGGGCAAGGCACAATTGTTTGACAAGGCCTTCAGCTACAAGGGCAGTTTCAAAAAGATCCTGGGGCATGTAACCAGGTATATGAATGGCAAAAAACTCTGGGGGTATTGCCTTTTCCACGCAAGTGATCCTGAAACGGCAAACTGGTATGCAAAAGAAATAGAGGCCATTACCGGCCAGAAACCCCGTTATATCATGGAAGTATCACCGGTGCTTGCCATAAGTGCAGGTATGGGGGCTGTGGGTGTTGCTTTGATGCTTGAATAGTTTTTATTAACTCCGGATAAAAAACGAGCTTGAGCCAAAGGAAGGCTCAAGCTCGTTTTTTTTCACTGCTTTCGAAAAATTCCGATTACAGGTTTATTCCATTAATAGTTTTCGCACCACTCTTCGAAATGTGCCTGGGGATGGCGACAGGTGGGGCAATTTTTAAGGGCTTTTTCTCCCTCATAAATATATCCGCACTTGCGGCAATACCATTTGGTCTTTTGGGGTCTGTTGAAAACCGTGCCATCCTCTACCCTCTTGAGTAGCTTCAGATAACGCTCTTCGTGATTTTTCTCAGCCTCAGCAACAAGCCTGAACGTGGTGGCAATTCTCTTAAAACCTTCTTCTTCGGCTATCCTTGCAAATTCGGGATAAAGCACTTCCCATTCTTCGTTTTCGCCGGCTGCTGCGCCTTTGAGGTTTTCTGCCGTTGTGCCCAGTTTTCCGGCAGGATAAGCTGCGGTGATCTCTACCATGCCACCTTCCAGGTACTCATAAAAGGTTTTGGCATGCATTTTTTCCTGCTCGGCTGTTTCGAGGAAATACCCTGCAATTTGCTCATATCCCTCATCTTTGGCTATTTTAGCGTACATCTGATACCTTCTCGTAGCCTGTGATTCACCTGCAAATGCCTTTAGCAGGTTTTGTTCTGTGCGGGTTCCTTTAATGCTTTTTTCCATATTACTGACTTTTATTGAATGAATTTATTGAATGGTATTATAAAATGCCATGATTCATTGTCAAAATTACGGCAATTTATTGGGTAAATCCGCATAAAGCAACTCTAACCCCCTCATAAAGCGTAATTTAGAATTGGTTTAAATAAAAAGAAACCGGAAAATAAACCTTAAAGCGAAGGCTATCAGCTACCTTGCAATGGTATGTGCCCTGTCGGGGCCTGTGGAGATGATACTTACAGGTACATTTACATACTCTTCAACAAACCGGGTAAATGTTTTCAGTTCTTCGGGCAGATTTGATTCATGATCGCAAAGCCTGAGGTCTTTCTTCCACCCCGGAAAACTTTGATAAACAGGCTCCAGGCGGCCTTCATCAAAATCAAAAGGCAAATAATCGATCTGAGTATTGTTGTATCGGTAAGCTGTGCAAACCTTTATATTTTCAAAGATACTGAGCACATCGGCTTTGGTCATGATAAGTTTGGTAACGCCATTTAGCATCACCGCATATTTCAGTGCCGGAAGATCGAGCCAGCCGCATCTTCTTGGACGACCGGTAGTGGATCCAAATTCATTGCCTTCGTTGCGCATGGCATCTCCGTCGGCATCAAAAAGCTCTGTTGGGAAAGGTCCGCTACCCACCCTTGTGCAATAGGCTTTAAAAATGCCAAATACCTCGCCTATGGCTGAAGGGGCAATGCCTAATCCGGTGCAGGCACCGGCAGCCACGGTATTGGAGGAAGTTACAAAGGGATAGGAGCCAAAATCGATATCAAGCAATGATCCCTGTGCCCCTTCGGCCAGTATCGAAACACCTTTCCTGAGTTCACTATTTACAAGCACCTCAGAATCCACCAACGACATGGAGCGAATAACCCCGATCCCTTCAAACCACTTTTGCTCATAGGCATCAAAATCAAGACCATCGGGCTTAAAATCATTTATGTCCAGACCATGAGCCGCGGCCAGTCTTATGTGATTGTTTTTCAATTGCTGGTATCGCTGTTCAAAATCACTTTGCTCAATGTTGCCAATACGAAGGCCGGTTCTGGCGATCTTCTCAGTATATGCCGGGCCAATGCCCTTGAGGGTGCTTCCGATTTTGGCACTGCCACGCGATTGCTCCAGGGCCGCATCGAGCAACTTGTGCGAAGGCAGGATCAGATGTGCCTTGCGCGATATCAGCAATCTTTTACTGATGATCTCCAATGGGATGTGGGTGGAAATAATCTCCTTATGAAAGATACAGGGATCCAGTACCACTCCATTTCCTATAACATTAACAGAGTCTTTGTGAAATATTCCTGAAGGAATGGTGTGAAGCACATATTTCTTCCCTTCAAACTCCAGGGTATGCCCTGCATTGGGGCCACCCTGAAAGCGGGCCACCAACCGGTAGCCAGGAGTCAGATAATCTACAATTTTTCCTTTTCCTTCATCACCCCATTGCAATCCCAGGAGCACATCTATCTTGTTAATTACTGCGTTCATTCGAATATATTTGATTTAATCAATTGGCTAAAAGGGCCTTACAAAAACAAGCAGACTCTATACTGTTTGCATGCTGCTGCCTATGTAAACCTCATCCCTATTAAAACATCTGGAAAGTAAACATAAAAAAAGCCGAAAAACGGCTTTTAATTCTGCATCAAAAATAGCTTTTTTTTATGAAACAGGGCCAGGTAAAAAAGTTCCAATGTTATTCTTTAACGATTTCAGTCTTTTTCTCACAATCTTTACACAACCCATAAAAGGCCAGTGACCGGCTGCTGATGGAAAATCCCATCAACCTTTCGATGGAGTTTTGAATTTCAAGCAAACGGGGATCACAAAATTCGAGTACTTTCCCGCAATCGTTGCACACAAGATGATCGTGTTGTTTGTATTTATACGATTTCTCAAACTGGGCTACATTCTTGCCAAACTGATGCTTTATCACCAGGTTGCAGTTAAGCAAAAGCTCAATGGTGTTATAAAGCGTAGCACGGCTTACACGGTATTTATTATTTTTCATTTTGATGTAAAGCGACTCTACATCAAAATGACCTTCAGTAAGATATATTTCCCTTAAAATGGTAAATCGCTCGGGTGTTTTCCGGTGCCCGTTATTTTCCAGGTAAGTGGCAAAAATACTTTTTACGGTTTCAATTACTTCAAAGCTTTCTTTATAATCTTTCATTTATATCCTTATGTTTTATCAACACATTACAACATGCGCCAACAAAAAGATGCTTTAGCATAAAGCCCTTTAATTAAACGTTTACAACGCCATGTTAACCTAAAATGAAATTTAATGGCATAAAGATATAAAAACTTTTTCTTATTTGAAATGATTATAAATAAATATACCAAAATCTGACAATCAAGGACTTACAGAGAAACAACAAAGGAAATTCAGTTATGTTGAATGCACCAGTATTGCATGAACGTTTATTTTCCGATCCGGGAAACCTGTTTTACCCCATTTATTTTCTTTATTTTCCTGATCAGATTGTTGAGGTGCTGAGTATCGTTAACATAAATCATAACTGTTCCCTCAAAAGTACCCGCGTTGCTGTCGATATTGATGGACCGGATATTGAGATTATACTCACTGGAAATAAGGTTGGTAAGATTGTTAAGAATCCCCATATCATCAATACCCCTGATCTTGATCCCGCTGAGAAAAGCAATGGATTTGCCGGTGTACCATTTGGCTTTAACGATTCGGTATGCAAATTTTGACATAAGCTGCACCGCATTGGGGCAATTGTTGCGATGGATCTTAATCCCTTCGTTGATGGTTACAAACCCAAACACATCATCGCCGGGAATGGGGTTGCAACAGGGCGAGAGGGTATAATCCAGGGCCTCCATACTGTCGCCAATCAGCAAAGTGTCGGGCTTTTCCTTCAGCTTTTCGCGGATGGGGTCATATTGTTCCTTCTCCGGCATATCTGCGCGGGGTCCTTTCGCAAAAGGATTTTTCAGATAGCTGAATATCCCCCCCTTATCCTGCTCGGAGAGATAGGCTTTCAGGTCTTTTATATCCAGCTTATCAACGGCAAATTCATAATAAAGATCCAGGGGAGCCTGCAATTTGAAATGATTTACCAGTTTCTGGATATTCTCCTGGTTGTTTTCAATTTTTAGTTGCTTAAGTTTGCGTTCCAGCTTCTCTTTACCGTCTTCAGCAATCTTTTTCCTCTCCTCTTTCAGTGCACTCTTGATCTTTCCCTTGGCCCGCGCCGTAGTTACATAATTGAGCCAGTCGGTTTTGGGTTTTTGTTTTACGGAGGTGATGATCTCGATCTGGTCACCGCTTTTAAGAGGATGGCTGAGTGGCACCAGTTTATGATTGAGCTTTGCACCCAGGCATTGATCGCCCACTTTGGAGTGAATGCTGTAAGCGAAATCGAGAGCTGTGGAGCCTATGGGCAAAGTTCTCAACTCTCCTTTGGGTGTAAAAACAAAAATTTCGTCTGAAAACAGGTTTAATTTGAAGTCATCAATAAAGTCAAGTGCATCGTTCTCGGATGTTTTAAGGATCTCACGTATCCGGTTAAGCCACTTGTCAATACCACTTTCACCAGATTTGGATTCTTTGTATTTCCAGTGGGCAGCATACCCTTTTTCTGCCACATCGTCCATTCGTTTTGTTCTTATCTGTACTTCTACCCATTTACCCTTTTTACTCATAACGGTGGTATGCAGGCTTTCGTAACCATTGGCTTTAGGAGTAGATATCCAGTCGCGCAAACGATCAGGATTGGGCCTGTAGATGTCTGTAACAATGGAGTATGCTCTCCAGCAATCTGCTTTCTCACGATCTTCGGGGGTGTCAATGACGATCCGGATAGCAAATACATCAAACACTTCTTCAAAAGGAACTTCCTGCTTCTGCATCTTACCCCAGATAGAACTAATAGACTTTGTGCGGCCAATAATTTTATGATTCACTCCCTGGTCATCCAGTGATTTTTTAATGGGCTGGGTGAAGTCCTGGATAAAGCGGTTACGCACGGCCTCGGATTCTACCAGTTTTCGGGAAATGGAACTGTAGATTTCCGGATCGGTATACTTCAGTGCAAGATCTTCCAGTTCACTCTTTATGGCATGAAAACCAAGCCTGTGGGCTAGTGGGGCAAAAAGATAGAGGGTTTCATTGGCAATTTTAAGCTGCTTCTTGGGCGGCAGGGCATCCAGGGTACGCATATTGTGCAGCCTGTCTGCCAGTTTAATAAGAATCACCCTTACATCATCAGATAAGGTGAGCAACATCTTCCTGAAATTCTCAGCCTGAAGAGAGGTTGTTTGCTCAAAGATCCCTGAGATCTTGGTTAATCCGTCAATAATACGGGCAACCTCTTCTCCAAAATATTCGGTAATATCGGCTAAGGTATATTCTGTATCTTCAACCACATCGTGCAGCAATGAACATATCACGCTGGTAGCACCCAGCCCGATCTCCTCTACCGATATCTGTGCCACAGCGATAGGATGGTAGATGTAAGGCTCACCACTTTTTCGCCGATGATCTTTGTGAGCCTGCAAAGCAAAATTGAAAGCCTGTCTTATCCTTTTCCTGTCAGCAAGGCTGGTACCGGGACGGCATACCGACAACAATTTCCGGTATTGTCGAAGTATCTCCTGGTTTTCCTCCTCCAGCTCTGCACCGGTTAACTGGTTTTTTATGATATCTGCCACGATTGATTCGTATTTTATTATCCTTTTTTTCTGGTTCCATGCACCTGTCAAACAAACAGTTTACCAATAAAATTTTATCTGTTTGCCCATGCATTTACAACTACAAATATAATGAAAAGCCCCGTTAAAATTGCATTTTATGGGAGCTTATATAGCCACAACGCCAAACACGTAAGCTTCAAATCAGGGAGCTGAAACATTGGGAACCAATTATGCCTGAAACCAACTGAAATATATGCAGTTACCTGTATTCGTCAGGCGTAAAACTGAGATTTGAAATAGTTATAGATCTCTACCTGCGAACGAACGGGTTCATCATCAGGGCCGGGTTCTTTATATTGGTTGAGATTCTTTTTACCAAGAAAGCGGGATTTGGTATTGTCCTTCCATTGAATATCAAGCATGGTTCTGAGCTCCTCTTTTATGGCTTCATCCCAAACGGGAACACCCACCTCGATACGATGGTCCAGATTGCGCGACATCAGGTCGGCAGAAGAGATAAAATACAAGGGGTCGCCATCATTATAAAAAACAAAGATCCTTGAGTGCTCCAGGTACCTGTCAACAATACTCACTGCTTCAATATTTTTGCTTACCTTTTCTACCCCGGGAATCAGTACACATATACCTCTGACAATAAGCCGGAATTTAACCCCAAGAGCAGAGGCAGCATACATCTTTTTCACCACCGATTCATCTACCAGTGAGTTTAACTTCATAGTTACCGAAGCTTTTTTACCAGCACGTGCATTGGCGACCTCCCTGTTGATCATTTGAATGATGAACTGCCTTGTTTTGAAGGGAGAAACAATCAGATGTCGAAATTTCACAGGGCCTGCTATGTATGATTTCTCAAACAGGTTGAATACATGTGCTACTTCAGAAGTAATTTTTGGGTTGGCTGTAAATAAACTGACATCAGAATAGATCCTGCTGGTAGCTTCATTAAAGTTGCCTGTGCCGATGTTGGCATAGAGCACATCTGATCTCCCCTCTTTTCTTTCAATGAGAATCAGTTTGGAATGTACTTTCAATCCGGCTTTTCCATGAATAACATCGACCCCTTCTTCCTGAAGTTTTTCAGACCAGTAAATGTTTGCCTGTTCATCAAAACGTGCCTGTAGCTCAAGGTAAACGGTAACCTTTTTCCCGTTTCGCACAGCATTGATCAAAGCATTTACAACTTTTGAGTCGCGAGCCACCCGGTAAAGGGTCATTTTTACACTGCGCACTTTGGGATCTATAGAAGCCTCACGCAACAAATCAACGATGTAATGAAAGGAGTGATAAGGAAAATGAAGCATAATATCTTTTTCCCTGATGGCAGCCAATATACTTTTGCTGCCAGCCAGATCTTTGTGGGGAAGAGGTGGGGCAGGCGGATACTCAAGATGCGGGCCACCCACATTGGGAAACTTCATAAAATCCTTGAAATTATGATAACGTCCACCCTTCATCAGGTTGTCTTTTCCTGTTATTTTCAGTTTATCCATGACCATTTTGATCATCTCCCCGGGGATCTTGCTATCATAAACAAACCGGACGGGCCTTCCCTTTTCCCTTTGCTTAAGGCTTTCACTCATTCGTTCCATAAGGCTCTTGGAAACATCGTTGTCAATCTCCATTTCAGCATCGCGGGTTACTTTTATGGTGTATGCCTCAAAGTGATCATAATCAAACACGGAGAAAATATCTGCCAGGTTAAACCTGATCACATCATCGAGCAACATGATGTAGTTTTTATCATCTTTTTTGGGTAGTATCAGGAATCTTGACAAAACAGATGTGGGTACTTTTATGAGTGCATGATTATCTTTGATACTCTTGTCTTTTTTGCTAAGATGAACTGCAAGATAAATGGACTTATCCTTTAATGAAGTAGATTTGCGAAGGTTCTTCATCATAATAGGAAAGAGGTTGGCCCTTACATGCTCCCTGAAGTATTGTCTTACAAAGCTTCCCTGGTCATCGGAGAGCTGATTCTCATTAAGGATAAATATATTTTCCTTTTCAAGTTCTTTGAGTAATCGTTCATAGATTTCCAGGAATTGTTTCTGTTGTTCGTAATCTTTTTTATTGATTTGATGGAGGATTTTCTCAGGTGAATCCCTGAGGGTATTATCCGGGTCTGGCAGATCTACCAGCCGCCTCCAGGTGGCAACCCTAACTCTGAAAAACTCGTCCAGATTATTGGAAAAAATACCAAGAAACCTTAATCTTTCCACCAAAGGGACCCTTTCATCAGCAGCCTCCTGCAAAACCCTTTCGTTAAAAGAAAGCCAGCTTAATTCGCGGTTGACCATTAAGGTTTTCTTCATTATGATAGTATTTAAAGATGTTATGAATCATCAAAAAAAATATCAAGGGCTGAATATTTCTTTTCAGCTCCTGTCAACCGAAATCCCATTCCAATAAACTAAAGCCTAAAATTCAATGGCTTCAGTCGATCTCTGAAGGTTTTACAACAAAAAGAATCTCCCTTTTTACCGAAAAAATATCCGTCCAGCGATTGGTATGGAATCTTACACACACAACCCCCGTAGTGGGCAGATAATCTATTTTTTGCTCGAGAAAAATATTTGCAAAGTTGGTCATATCAGGGTTATGGCCCACCAGCATAACATCATTAACCTGATCATCAATCCCAAACAAAATATTTTCCATAGCCTGCGAGCCACAAAAATAGAGATTTTGATCAATGATGATCTTGTCCTTTTCATACCCCAGTTTTCTGGCAATAATTAAAGCTGTATTGTATGCTCTCTCTGCATGGCTGGAGATGATCAGACCGGGAACTACCTTTTTTTCTGATAAGAAACCGGCAATTTTGCGGGTCCTTTTTTTGCCTTTCTCAAGCAAGGGGCGCTCGTAATCCTGGAAAGACATATTTTCCCAGGAAGATTTCCCATGGCGAATCAGGTACAGGGTTTTCATGACAAACTGATTTTGATTCTAACCCA
>SLIL01000320.1 GCA_007135645.1 Bacteroidales bacterium | reverse complement strand
CAAAATAATGTTACTGCTACTAATAACGATGGGTATCACAGGCTGCGAATTTTTTTTAACCGCTTCGTTCCTTGTTTTGTTACCGGGAAACCTGCAAAGTTGAGGGAACAGGACCGAAATCCCGCATTTACGGGAGCCGAAGGGGTGCTTCGATCAACAGGTGGAAGGTAAGAATAGCAGCTAAATCGATTCGAAATAAAAGGCAAACCTTATTTTCCCTTATTTAAACCTTAGTAGCAAATTAGTTTAGCATAAATCTAAAGCGCCGGCCACGAAAGGTAGTTGTATGCATACAATATATTGACGGCGCAACAGGAAATTCAGCAAAACAGAAATTCAAAAAGGAAATTCAAAAAGGAAATTCTGGGATGTAATGGATTTTTTCAATACGCTTTTAATCAACAACTTACAATGATGTCATTAGTAACGTAACAAAGTGGAGTGAGGGATCTCATATTACAAATGCTTTGTTATTTTTAATACCGGACAACAATGATTTTAAATATTAATTTCCTGAAGCGTTAATTGATTGGGTCGTTACAACACAAACACCAGGGCTTAATTACAAAACAAAGTCAGGAAATCCATTGCATGAAAAACGGATCCCGGACTAACATTTACTTCTGCATGGCATCATCAAAGGCTACGTCAGAGGGTTTAAAGTCGATATTTTTGGTAAATGTACAGGATTCCCTTGCGCCTGCTTCACGATCCATACCACTGTCTTCCCATTCGATGGACAATGGCCCCTGGTAACCAATATCGTTCAAAGCCCGGATAATAGGCTCAAAATCAATTCTGCCTCTCCCGATACTGCGGAAATCCCAGAAGCGCTGATGATTGCCAAAATCGGTATGCCCACCAAAAACACCTATATCCTTTGGCGTATCGCTCCAGGTAACATCCTTCATGTGCACATGAAAAATCCGATCAGCAAATTCATAGATAAACTTTACGTAATCTACTCCCTGGTATCCCAGGTGGCTGGGATCGTAATTAAAACCAAAAGCAGGATGATTATCCAGAGCTTTCAATGCCCTTCTGGCCGTGGCAATATCAAAAGCGATCTCTGTGGGATGCACTTCCAGGGCGTATCTAACACCCATCTTATGGTACTCATCCATTATGGGTTTCCAGCGGGCAGCAAATTCTTCAAACCCTTTTTCGATCATGGACTGCGGGGTGGGCGGAAAAGCATACAAAAGATGCCAGATGGGACTGCCGGTAAATCCAACTACCACATCAAGGCCCAGGCGTTTGGCTGCCCTTCCGGTTTCAATGATTTCCTGAGCAGCTCTTTGCCTCACTCCTTCCGGATCGCCATCGCCCCAGATGTAATCGGGCAAAATGGCCTTATGACGCTCGTCGATCCGGTCGCAAACACACTGCCCTACCAAATGGGTGGAAATAGCGAACAATTGCAGGTTGTACTTTTCCAGCAAGCGTCTTCGCTCATCACAGTATTGCTGATCAGCTTTATCAACTTCTATGTGATCTCCCCAGGTGCATAGCTCAACACCATCATAGCCTAGATCTTTGGCTTTCTGACACATGATTTCAATAGGCAAGTCGGCCCACTGGCCGGTAAATAAAGTTACGGGTCTGGACATAATTAAAGGATTTTTGAGTTTATAGTTTTGATAATTATCAGACTAAATACTTTACAATCAAAGAACAACTCAACAACAGGTTGCTTTTAACATTGAACAATGGATCCAAATGCTTAAAAATTTCTATTTTTACTTGCAAAATCGATTACACAAATATAGGGAATAATTATTAGCATTATAGTTTGATGGTGGATATAAGGTAGCATAATCCATTATTTTGATAAATTCTTTATTTAACTAACCCACAAATCTCAACCTTATGGCAAATTCTTTATTTAAAATCCTTACCATTTTATTTTTAATCATTTCAACAACTATGCAAGCACAAAGGCCCGAACACGAAGTAACCGATGTATGGGAACCCGTTCCCCCGGTAGTAACCCCTGGAGCAGGCACTGCTCCACCATCAGATGCGATTATCCTCTTTGATGGCACCAGCCTTGAAAACTGGGTTGGACGCGATGGCAATGCACCAGAGTGGGAACTCAAAGATGGGGTCATGACAGTAAAACCCGGAACCGGGGACATCAGTACCAAAATGGGATTTGGAGATGTGCAACTCCACATCGAGTGGCGCACACCTGAGGTAATCAAAGGTGAAGGACAGGGGCGCGGAAACAGTGGCGTTTTCTTCATGAACCGCTATGAAGTGCAGGTACTGGATAACTACGAGAACCCTACTTACCCCAATGGCCAGGCTGCATCAGTTTATAAGCAGCACATTCCCCTGGTGAACGCATGCCGCCCTCCCGGCGAATGGCAAACGTATGATATCATTTTCATGGCACCCCGGTTCAACGAACAGGGCCGTGTAACGCACCCGGCCAGGGTTACGGTAATCCATAATGGTGTTTTGGTGCAAAACAATGTGGAGCTATGGGGCGATACCCGCTTTATTGGTCTTCCGCAGTATATCAAGCACAGCATGTCTGAGCCCCTTAGATTGCAGGACCATGGCGATCTTGTGAGTTTCAGAAACATTTGGATAAGGGAACTTTAATTGATCATCAGTAATTATTATAATTATGTTGAGCCTGCTCCGAAAATCTTTTTTCATGGTATAAAAAACACTGCCCTTGATAACTCGCATAAAGTCAGTATACTGCGAGCTCCCCCTTTTAGGGGGCTGGGGGGTATTGTATTTTTCGGAGTACGCTCAATACTGCAAACTGAATAACCAGAATATTTTTCAGGTTGCATACGGCATATCTCATTTAGCCGATCCTTGAAATTAACAAATAAAATTGTTTGAAGGGGTTCACATTTTAACTGCAACATTCAAGAAAAGGAAAACAAATTCTACATAAAAAAAAGCATTATGAAAATATAAACCGAAGGCAATTCATCAACAAAGCATCAAAATCTGCTGCAGGTGCGGGTATGTTCACCATACTACCCAGCCATTTGTGGGCAGCCAATACTGCACCCAGTGATAAAGTAAATGTTGCATTGATTGGTTGCCGGAATTTCGGAACAAAGATCCTGCGAGATCATCTGGGATTTGATGACGTAAATTGTGTGGCCATGTGCGATGTGGATGAAAATATACTCAATGAACGTGCAGCCACCATAAAAGAAAATTACAATCAATCGCCCCGGCTCTATAAAGATTTCAGGAAGATGCTGGAGCAAAAGGACATTGATGCCGTTATTATAAGCACCCCTGATCACTGGCATTGCCTGAATTTTGTAATGGCCTGCCAGGCTGATAAGGATATCTATATTGAAAAACCCCTTGCCAATACCATTGCAGAGTGCGATATTATGGTACGGGCGTCCAACCGGTACAACCGTGTAGTGCAGGTGGGTCAGCAGCAGCGCAGCAACGTATCGTTCAGCGAACCTATGCATATCATTAAATCCGGAGGTATTGGCCAGTTGCGCAAGGTAAATATCTGGGCAAACTTTAATTATGGCATTGGAACCATCCCGGCAGAAGATGGGCCTGTGCCCCAGGGTGTAGATTTTGATATGTGGCTTGGGCCCGCCCCTCAGAGAAAGTTCAACCGGGCACGGTTTCATGGATCATGGAGGCACTTCTGGGATTATGGCGGGGGATTGTTCTCGGACTGGGGTGTACACCTGATAGATGTTGCCCTATGGGCCAAAGACCTGGTCGAAGCACCTGAGAGCGTAATAACTTTTGCTACCGACAACTCCAAACAGCAAAGGATGCGCGAAACTTTTGATACCATGAACGTGATCTTTCCCAAAAGCGATTTCGTGATCAATTTTGACATGACAGCAGGGATACAGCAAGGGCCATGGGATCATCCTTTCGGGCTGGCATTCATTGGAGATAACGGAACCATCGTGGCCAACAGGAATGGCTACAGACTTTTTCCGGAGTGGGACAACAATGAAAATAAATACCGGGCTGAAACACGCTCCTTGTCAGGGCTTCAGGAAGCACACCCTCACCACGTCAGAAATTTCCTGGACTGCATCAAAACCCGGCAAAAGCCGGTTTGCACACCCGAAATGGGCTATGCAGCTGCTTTGCATGCTCATATACCCAATATTGCTGCGCGAATTGGTGAACCAATACTGAACTGGGATGACAAGAATAAACGGTTTACCAACAATGAAAAAGCCAATGAATTCATTACACCCCAATACCGCGCTCCATGGGTATTGCCGTCTATATAGTCTTTGCAAGAAAACGCCAAAGACATAAAAGATAGGGGTTTTCTTGCAGGCACTATATAACAAACAAAGGAGCAGAACCCTGGTTTTTCTGATAAAATCAGGGTTTACAAAATCAACGTTTATTCACAGGTAAAGAAATAAAAAATGTACACAAGAAGAAACTTTGTAAAAACAATTGCACTGGGAGCAGCGGCAGCCTATGCAGCTCCTGCCATGGTATCATGTTCGGGTATTGCTTCAGGCAATCGTGTAAACCTGGGTTATATTGCAGGCATCCTGGGCCGCGACCTCAGAGACAGAGACTGGCAGTCCATTCTGAGGCAAACAACTGAAATGGGTTATTCAGAACTTGAGATCGGAAATTACCTGGGTGATTCGGCGGCCTCATTCCTTTCTTTTTGCAGGGAGATCGGGCTGAAGCCCATAGCCGGAGGAATGAATATTACTGAGGACATAAATGCCATGCAGGAATCTGCGGACAGGCTTAATGCCCTGAAAATAAAATATGCGGTTTCTTACTGGCCCTGGTTTACCGGGGCACCCCTAAGCCTTGAAGACTGCAAAAGAAGCGCAGAAGTGCTCAACAAAATGGGTGAGTTCTGCAAAAAGAATGGCCTCATTTTTTGCTGGCACAATCACGATCTGGAGTTTTTTCCCATGGAAGAAGGAACGCCCTTCGACTATCTCATGAAACATACCGATAATGATCTGGTTAAATGCGAACTGGATATCTACTGGGTGAAAAAAGGAGGCGCCGATCCTTTACAGATCATGAAAAAGTATCCGGGAATGTATCCGCTTTTACACATCAAGGATATGGCCCCGGGAGAAGAGCAGGACTTTGCCTGCCCTGGCGAGGGGATCATCAACTGGAACCAAATATTTGAAGAAGCTGCCAATCAGAATATCAGGCATTACTTTGTAGAGAGGGATAATGCAGAAGACGGCCTGGAATGTCTGCGGGTAAGTGCAGAGTACCTTAAGAGTGAGGTTTTATAATAGTAAATAAATTTGCTTCATAAATTGAGGCCACAAAAAAACCGGAAGAAAAACTCTTCCGGTTTTTTTATCTTGTTACCTATTGTTTAATTCTGAGCCTCTTCATTGGCTTTTTCTTCCGCCTCACGTCTTCTTTCTTCGAGGATCTCTTGTCTCCTTCTTTCGCGAAGCAGTTCTCTTACATGAGCCTGCAGATCCTGATCTCCACGGTACTCAGACAGAATTTCCTGGTAGGATTGTGGGGTGAAACCCATTTCTTCAATCCTTTCCTGAATCAACTGCTGTTGCTCCCTCTGAATCTGGCTGATGCGTGGTCCCAGTTCAATAAATGCCTCTACCTCAGCATCAGTAAATGCACCACCTTGCAGTGCACCAATTTGGTTGGCACGGGCAATCTGGTTAAAGCGTTCCAATGTAATATTGTGCTCGGCACAAGCTTCTGTCATTCGCTCCTGAGTAGCGCGGTTCAGTTCACTCAACTCACGGTTGGTGTCGAAGAATCTAACCAATTCTTCATCAGAAAAACGGAACGTTATTTCTTCTTTTTCTTCTT
>SLIL01000097.1 GCA_007135645.1 Bacteroidales bacterium | reverse complement strand
TGCAGAGAGCAATATTATTGAATTTTCAGGCAGATCATTGCCCGAAGATGTAGTAACCTTTTATGCTCCCGTGCTGGAATGGATCGAAGAGTATGCTAAATCTCCCAATCCAAAAACAGAGGTGATTTTCAGACTGGAATACTTTAATACAGCTTCTTCTAAGGTATTGCTGGATATCCTGCTCAAATTCGAAGATATTCTTAATAACGGCAACGAGGTGGTTGTACAGTGGTATTTCCAGGAAGATGATGAGGATATGGAAGAAGCGGGTGAAGAATATTCAGAGATTGTGGATATTCCTTTTGAGATGCACAGTTATTAACACATTGTACTCAAATCCGCTTTTAAATGAGTGAAGAAATTCTAAAGGCTTTAATGCAGCTCTTTGCAATCATTGCAAAGCAGGATGTTGGCTTATCTGTAAATGAAAGGGAGTTTGTTGAAAATTTCCTCAAACAGCAGCTCAATGAAAGCTCTGTAAAGGAATATCTTGCTCTCTTTGATTCGCATATTGAAAGCGGAAAGCCAAAAAAAACCGAAGAGAACGCCGAAAAACCGGATAAACCAAGGCTTACTTCTGTAAAAGACTCGGTTAAAACCCTTGGAATAGCGAAGAAAATCAACAAAACCCTTACCCAGAAACAAAAGGTTGTGGTTCTGGTTAGGCTTTTTGAGCTGGTAAATTCCGACAAGAATTTCACTCCCCAGCGAATGGCTATCATCGATACGGCTGCTGATGTGTTTAACATCGATAAAGATGAGTACAAATCCATTTCCTCATTTGTTGTTGAAAATGATTCATCAAACCTGGATTTCCAGGACATTTTGTTCATTGATGCCGAACAGAACAGCAACAATGAATCCCATTTCATTCAGTCTGCTCAGTTAAGTGGCAGCATAATCCTGTTAAGGGTAAAAAGCGTAGACCTTTATTTTTTGCGCTATACCGGCGAAAGCGAGTTGCTGCTCAATGGCCTGCCCATTACCAATCAAAGGATCTACCTCTTTGCCAATGGTAGCGTAATAAAGCAACCCAAGGGCAAACCCATTTTTTATACGGATATTGCCGCCAAATTTTTATCCGACGCCACGGCTATCAACGTTAGCTTCAAAGCCAACAATATCAACCTTACCTTTCCCAATGGCTACAAGGGATTGAGAAACATTGGCCTGGAGGAGCAATCGGGAAAAATGGTGGCCATTATGGGAGGAAGTGGAGCCGGAAAAACAACGCTGCTCAACGTACTCTCTGGTATTGATAACCCCACCTCAGGGAATGTTCTTATAAACGGGGTAGACCTTCACCAGGAAAAAGAACTTATAAAAGGGATTATCGGCTATATTCCACAGGATGACCTTCTTATAGAGGAATTAACCGTTTATGAAAACCTGTATTACAGCACCAAACTGGTTTACCGCGATCTCTCGGAAGAAGAGATTGATGAAAAAGTAAACAAGGTGCTTACATCCCTGGGGCTTTACGCGCGAAAAGACCTCAAAGTGGGGAATCCACTGGATAAAAAGATCAGCGGTGGACAACGCAAGCGATTAAACATTGGCCTGGAGCTTATCCGGGAGCCTTCGGTTCTTTTTGTAGATGAACCCACTTCGGGTTTGTCATCAAGGGACTCCGAAAATGTAATGGAGCTGCTCAGGGAGCTTACCGTAAGAGGCAAGCTGATCTTTGTGGTTATCCACCAGCCCTCATCAGAGATTTACAAAATGTTTGACAATGTAATTATTCTGGATGAAGGAGGCTATCAGATCTATTATGGCAACCCGGTGGAGGCGGTTATTTATTTCAAAAAGATTGACAACCAGATCAACAGCGATATTGGTGAATGCCCCCGATGCGGCAATGTAAACCCGGAAACCATTTTCAGTATTATAGAATCGCGCATCGTTGATGAATACGGACGCACCACCAACAACCGCAAAGTAACCCCTCAGGAATGGGCCGACCATTACAAAAGCAACGAAAAACAACTTGAAGAACAGCAGGAGTTTGACCCACTGCCTGATGCATTTAAAAAACCCAACTGGATTAACCAGCTTAAGATATTTTTCTCCAGAGACTTGTTCAGCAAGCTCGCCAACAGGCAATACATGACCCTGAACCTGCTGGAAGCACCTATTCTGGGGTTTCTACTGGCCTATATCATCAGGTATATCGACGATCCCACCTCGAATATTTATGTGTTTCGTGACAACGAAAACATCATGCCCTATCTGTTTATGTGTACCATCGTCGCCTTATTCGTGGGGCTGATTGTAAGTGCAGAGGAGATCTACAAAGATCGCAAAATACTCAAGCGAGAAAGCTTTCTCAACCTCAGCAGAAGCAGTTACCTGTTTTCCAAGATCAGTATTCTTTTTATTATTTCTGCCATTCAGGCTGCCCTCTTTGTACTGGTAGGTAATACCATACTGGGAATCAAAGGCATGTACTTTGAATACTGGCTGATATTTTTCTCCGTATCTACACTGGCCAATGTGCTGGGGTTAAACATTTCATCGGCATTCAACTCTGCTGTTACCATTTATATCCTTATTCCTTTCCTTATCATTCCGCAAATGGTACTCACAGGGGCCATGTTCAGCTTCGACAAGATCAACCGGAGCATTGGTGGCGGAAGAGAGAAAGTGCCCATAATAGCAGAAGTAATGCCTTCCCGATGGGCATTTGAAGCACTGGTGGTCAATCAGTTTGTAAACAACCGCTACGAGAGCCAGTTTTATGAACTGCGCAAAATGGAAAGTCAGCTCAACTACATGAATGTGTACTACATTCCTGAACTGAGAGGGTTTGTTGAGAATTACAGATCCAGGGTTCTGGCCGATGATGAAAACCCCATCTCCAGAGATAATGTGCAGTTGATCTACAATGAGATCGTTCGGGAGAACCAATCGCCCATGGCACGCAGACATAACATCATTTTTGAAAAGGCCGATCAGATAAATCCAGATGACTTCTCCATGGAGCTTGCCAATGAGATACTGTTGTACCTAAGCCAGTTGCAGGAATTTTACCGAATCAATTTCAACAATTATAACGAAACCATTGATCAGCGGATCAGTCAGCTGGTAAGTACTCCGGAAGGAAGTGCACAATACCAGCAAATGTTTGATGACTACTTTAACACTTATCTTTCACGTTTTGCCCGAAACAGCATGGCTCCCCTACCCCTGGTGCGGCTGGGCAACAGGCTCGTTCAAAAAATTGATCCCGTATATCTTGACCCCCAGGACAGGAGGATGCTAAGCTTCAGGAGCCATTTCCTGGCACCCAATAAGAACCTTTTTGGCAACCTGGTACCCACGTTTTATTTCAACGTGATGGTGATATGGATATTTACCATTTTTGCTTACGTTGCCCTTTACTACAACGCTTTGAGTAAATTCCTGATTCTCCTTGAAAGAAGCAGCAACAGGCTGAAAGACATGAAAATACCCCTGATAAAGAAGCGTAAGCCCGAAGAAAGTAATGAGAACACTACACAAGAATAAAACCATAAATTGTAAAACTAATACCTAATGCTATGTACAAACTAAAATTGATCCCTGTAGTTCTTTCTGTGTTTGTTGTTTTGTTTGCAACCAGTTGCAAGCAGGCCCAGAGAGAAGAGGCCACTGATTTGCTCAGCGATGCAGAAATTGCAGCAGCAGTCAGGCTGGATGATGAGGTGATTAGAGAAATGATTTCATCCGTCCCTAACCCGGTAGAAATGTCATCTTTGTTGCAAAGATCGGGCGTTGTTTATTCCCAGGAATTGTTGAATCCTGTGAACAATATCAACAATTACAACACCAATTTTAAAAGAGCACTCAACCTGGGTGTGTATGGCACCAATCTTGTTTACATGAACATCTACGACCGTACCATCGCCACCCTGAGGTATCTGAGCAACGTAAGAGACCTGGCGGCAGATCTGCGGGTAGAACAGTTCTTTGACTATCAAACACTCAACAGACTTTCCGAAAGCGCACGCAATATCGACTCGGTATTATTTATTACCAACACGGGTTTTGATGATATGTCGCGTTACCTCATTGAGCAAGGCAGGGGCAACCTGGCGGTGCTGATCTCTTACGGAACATGGATTGAAAGCCTCTACATTGCAACCCACGTAAGGACGGTACCACCAAACAGGGATTTGATAAATACCAGGATTGGTGAACAGAAAAAGGTGCTGGACAATATTATCCTGTTGATGAACACCTACAGGCACGACCCCAATTTTGCAGAACTTATCGAGGACCTTATGCGACTGAAGCGGGAGTTTGACAATGTGACCATAACCTATGTCTACCGCGAACCCACCATCCAGGAAATTGACGGAATGGTAGTGCTGGTAGATAATTCGCGCAGTGAAGTAAACATCACTGATGAGCTTATTGAGAACATCGCAAAGGTTGTGGCTGAGATCAGAAACAAAATCATCAGCTGAAAACATACAAGAGGGTTTTGATGACCCGAAAAGAAATAACAAACAAAAAACAAAACAAATTATTCATAAACTGAACCCGGATAAATCTTTAAAAACCACTTTATTGATAGCCAAATGGCAAAATACATATCCGGAAAGTTTATCATGACACTTAAAAAGAAAAAACATGAAAAAGTACGCGATCCTTTTAAGTTTTCTTTCACTGATCTTTCTTAGCCAGAAAACCTTTTCACAGTGCGGAAGTCTTTTGGACGTCTGCCATGGCAAGCTTGACGATGCAAGATTCCTGAAAAGCTGGCCCATACAATTACCCCAGCAATCCAGAGGAGAACCCCTGCCACAGGTAAGCTTTAAAATGCCCCTGAGCAGCGGCACCACCTACAAAATATTTGCCTGCAACGCTGAAGAATTGCCCGGAAAGGTAATTATCAGTATCCGCAATCACAACGACGACCTGGTTATTACTTCCTATCTCGTGGAGCAACAGCGCCACCTGCCCATGATCATGTTCCCGGTGGCTATGAGTGGGATCTACACCTTTAGTTTTTATTTCGAAAATGGCAAGGAAGGGTGCGCTGTTGGGGTAGTATCCAGTGTAAATTAATACCCTGTAAATAAAAAAATGACTGGTGTCCGGTCAACCATTATTACGTAACTCCGGATTCTTTACTTTGCAGGGTTTCGCTCAGCATTACATAGTTACATACAATTATCTTATAAATTAACAGCCGAAGGAGGGATCAAGGGCAGCATGAATGCCCCTGATCCCTCCTCCCCTTTATCATCAGGATTTTGCTTTATATGCTTTGAGTGTGATTAAAACTACTTTTTATTTTTCTTACAACACAGCAGAAAATTCAGTAAAACCCTTAGACCTGGCACAGTCATTTTTAGTAATTTAGATTATTCAAAAAATCGATTCAAAATAGTATCATGGAAAAGAATAAGCACAAGAAAATATTTGTCATTGAGGATAATAAAACAGAGGGGATGTTGCTTAAATTATGCCTGGGATCCATTAAAAATGTAACGATTACCAATTTTACACACGGCCAGGAACTGATTGATCATTTGCATGAAAATCCGGAGATCATCATCGCCGATATGATGCTTCCCGATATTTCAGGTGAAGAACTGGTAAAACTGGTAAGGGATAACAATCCCGAAACTGAAGTAATCGTGGTTTCAGCACAAAAAGATATTGATTTGATTGCAAGGCTGCAGGAACTGGGGATCTACAATTACCTGGTAAAAAGCGAAACCTGCATGGAGTCGCTGCAACAAGCCATTGATGATCTTACCTTCCTGATTGATCATAAGCGATAATCATAATTTGCAGAGTTAAATGACGGGCCTGTGGGGCCCGTTTT
>SLIL01000333.1 GCA_007135645.1 Bacteroidales bacterium | reverse complement strand
TTTGCAAGGATTCTTGAAATGGCAGACAAAGAACACCGTATTTTTTGCCAATGGATCTATGCATGTTCTTTTACCGATAAACAAACCCGTGAGGCAATTCACAAGCTAAATACCGAATACGCTTACCTGATGGACCCCCACGGGGCTGTAGCCTGGCTGGGTGCAAAAGAATACCAGAAAACCCTCAATAAGGAAGCTAATATCGTAGTACTGGAAACAGCCCATCCGGCAAAGTTTCCTGAAACCCTGAAAATTTATCTGGATACTTACAAGAAATTGCCCGATCAGCTTGAGCAGGTAAAAAATAAAGAGGAGCATTTTCTCAGCATGCCCAATCAGTACAATGAAGTAAAGGAATTGATGACCCGCCTGGATTCATAAATCTTTAAGTAAATACGCCTTTCAGGTCTTTTTGTAAACCAGCGAGACCAGCGTTTTGTCATCTCCACCCATGTTTACACTTAACCCATAGGGCTTGTTGCGTGGGATTTTGATCTGGGCACCCCCTGCTCTTTTGGTAAGTTGTTCCCAGATAGTAACTGCCTGATGAACCCCTGTAGCCCCGGTAGGATGTCCCCACCCGATTAAACCTCCTGTTGTGTTAAACGGTATTTTTCCATTGCGGGAAGTGTTACCCTGCAAAATAAAATCAGGACCTTTGCCGGTTTCTGCAAAGCCCATTGCTTCCACGGCAAGTATGGCAGCAATGGTAAAGCAATCATGACACTCTACAGTAGCCAGATCATCAATGGTGATCCCTGCCATATCCAGGGCTTTTTTTACAGCAACCCTGGTAGTATCAAGAGATACGGGATCTTTGGGTGGCTGGGTAAGATCGTATTCAGCCTGTCCCATACCCGTAATCTCCACCACGTCCTTTTTCTGGATCCCGCAGCGTTTGAGGCCTTCTTCCGAAAGGATGGCTATTGCAGATGCCCCGTCAGAAACCTTGGAACAATCGTAAACATTGAGGTGGTCTACAAACATTTTCGGGTTGGGTTCGGTAAAGGCAAGTTCTTCCAGCTCGCCGGTTTTGTTTTCAAACTCCTGCGCTGTGGGGCAAAGACGGGCATTCTCTATGGCATTGCGATACCACATAGCCATGGCCTGCCGGGTTTTTTCCCTGCCGTATTTACTGAAATAGGCCCCTGCCCTGTCACTGAACTTTCCAGGGAAGAAGTGTGCGTGTCCCTGCTTTCGTTCTTTATAATATCCCGCTGCAGCCAGAATATCAGCCCCGTACACTGCCTTAACGGAGTTTTGCACCTCCACTCCCACTACCAGCACAACATCAGCCGTTTCAGCAAGCACAGACCTGATGCCGGTTACCAGCCCCAGTCCGCCGGTAGCACATGCTCCCTCCACCCTTATGCAGGGTTTGTAGGCAAGGCCCTGATCAATGTAAGGGAAGAAAGCAGCCAGGTTGGCCTGCTTATTATAGCGCGAAGCGATAAAATTTGCCACCATGCATTCGTCCACATGTTCAGCTCCCCCAATCTGTTCCAGCACTTTTTGCCCGGCTTCTTTCATGTAATCTTCCAGGTCAGGTCTTGGTTTTCGGGGATGAAATTCACTGCGGCCGGAGCCCATGGAAATGGTATTGTAGCCTGCAGCCATATAAACTTTTCTTCTTAATTGCATCGTTTAAAAATCTTTAGAAGTAACTATTCACTGGTCCATAAACATGATGAAAACCTTTGGTAAGAACCGAGTTTACATCTTCAAACTTGAAGGCTACCTTGTTCTTTACCAGGCCGGTTCCGATCTCCCTGAACTTTTTAAGATACTCTACAGCCATGGTTGCGCCGGGATGTGGACTGCTTTTTAGTTCGTTAAAATAGACATTCAATACACCTTCCTTATCCTTTTCTCTCACCAGCTTTTTCCAGGGTTGCCACGAATGCGGCAGAGGACCAAGGTGAGTATCTCCTATGCCGGCATACTCTTCAGGCTGAAGATATCTTCTCTTTCCGGTATCATACAAACTAATCATTTTTCCGTTTTTGTATTGGAAGAAGCCATCTTTTTGTGAGCCATCCGGGTTCTGACCTCCCCTGATATTCAATTCCATAAATTTATCTATCAGGGGTGAATGGATCTTCTCATTTTCAGAATAGGAATTCATTACCGACATGATAAACTGCACCACATCAATACCCACATAATCAACCAGTTGAAATATACCCATGGGTCTGATCAGGAAATCCTGGCTGATCTTATTGACCATGTAAAGCGACTGTGAAAAGGTAAAATCCTTTTGCAATTGATTAACCAGGGTTTCTGCAAACATGATATCGCGCATAAAATACCCATTACCAATAAATCCGGCAACATCATAGGATGGTACAAAGATCTTCCCCAGGTTCTTCAGGTATTCGGTAACGAAATAACTGAGTTCGGGGTTGGTGGTTTCGGTTTTCACTACCTCCAGGAGTTTTTGCACTGCCGGGGGATTGTAAAAATGCACTCCCATGATACGGCCCATTAATCCGGCCCGTTCGTCGAGCCATGCAATGGGAATGGCAGATGTATTGGAAAAAAACCAGGGCTGTTGCCTGGAGTTCCGGTTGATGGTTAACAGCAGATCCAGTTTCAGGTCGGGCTGTTCGCTTACTGCTTCAAAAATTATCCTGGACTCAAATGCTGGCTCAATCCGGGTGCCTGTTCTTACCAGGGCGGTAAGATCACTGGCAAACTGCCTGATGATCTCTTCATTATCCACAAGATCTTTTCGGCTGGCATAGGCTTTCCGCAATCCTACAATATTCTTTTCAGCATACTTAATGCCCTGCTCTTTGATGTATTCCAAAAGGCCTGCCAGGCCTGCATTGCTAACATCCATGGCATAAAGCACAAACTGCTTGTCTTTATTTTCCGGCTTGAGCTTTTGGTTGAGCATCTCCAGGGCGGTAAGCAACAGAATACCGCTTCCCATTTTTCCTGCTGCACCCAACACGGTAACATTTTCCAGTTTTTCGATATAATTCATTGATATTGTTTTATTTAAATGATCCTCAGAAACAACGGTACAAACATCCTATTTTTTCCAGTTGGGTTTTCGTTTTTCCAGAAAAGCCTGCATCCCCTCACTGGACTCGGGATGGCCAAATAGTCCGGCAAAAACTTCAGATTCGAGTTCACATCCATCTGCAAAATTACTGGTGGTGCTTTTCAACGCAAGCTCCTTCACCGCTTTTACAGCGTACTTTCCCTTGGAGGCAATCTTTTGGGCAACATCCATGGCTGTTTCCATAAGCTGGTGTGGTTCGGTAATGATCTGCAGCAAACCCAGCCTCAATGCTTCTTCAGCAGTTATGGTCTCAGCAGTGGACATGAGGAAGATTGCATTGGAATATCCTATCAGCCGGCAAAGTCGTTGTGTGCCACCAAATCCGGGCATCAATCCCAGGGCTGTTTCGGGCATTCCAAACTTGGCTGTTGAAGATGCAATGCGGATATCGCAGGCAAGTGCCAGTTCACAACCCCCTCCAAGGGCAAATCCGTTGATGGCAGCAACGACAGGAATATCGAGTTGTTCGATCCTTTTAAATGCCTGCTGCCCTTTTCTTGAAAACGTAAAGGCTTGAGAAGGACTCATAGCTGCAAGTTCTTTCACATCAGCACCTGCAACAAAAGCCTTTCCTTCGCCGGTAATGATCAGCCCCCGAAGGTCTTTATCATGGGATAGTTGTTTCAGTGCCTCGTTCAGACCACCAAGCACTTCTGAGTTCAGGGCATTGAGCGATTGAGGACGGGAAAGGGTTAATAAAGCAATGTTGTTTTCAATGTTAAGCTTCAGGCCAGCGTATTCCATGGCAGATGGTTTAGTTTTTTGACAAGGTTTTGTTTTTTAAAGATAAGCTAAACACATGAATTACAGATTAACATTCCATAGCGTTGATTGTTTAAATTATCTTAAAAAAGACCTGCTATTGTCGTACCTTTGTGTCCAATTTTAACTATTCAAGTTCATGATCAACAGTGACTTCTTTCATATTGCACGATTTCCCAGTCATCAGGTTTCCATTGGCAACAGACCACTGGGTGGCCATGAACCCATCCGGCTCCAATCGATGACCAATACCGACACCCTTGATATTAAAGCAACCATCGATCAAATCATAAGAATCATTGAAGCAGGGGCCGATTATGTGCGTATCTCTGCTCCCAACATGAAAGCCGCAGAGGCACTGAAGGAAATAAAAAAAGGCGTTGTTGCAGCCGGATTCGATAATCCCCTGATTGCCGATATTCATTTCAATCCTGAGGTTGCCCTTCTTGCGGCCCGTTATGTGGAAAAAGTAAGGATCAATCCGGGAAACTACATCCGGAAGGGCGGCTCTTTAACAAAATCCTTCACTCCTGAAGACACCCTGCAGGACAAAGAGCAGATGTTCAGGCAATTAAAGCCGCTGACAGATATCTGCAATGATCACGGAACAGCCATTCGCATTGGTACTAATATGGGCTCACTTTCTCCCCGTATCGTGGATTTTTATGGCAATACACCCAAAGCCATGATGGAAGCCACATTTGAATTCCTGGAAGTGTTTAAAGAGCTGAATTTCAACAACCTGGTTATTTCCCTTAAGGCCAGCAAACCCATTGTTATGATTGAGGCCTATGAACTCATGGTTAAAAAGATGCTGCAGCACAACATGAGCTTTCCCCTGCATATTGGCATTACCGAGGCTGGTGAAGGGGAAAACGGCCGTATAAAATCTGCCCTCGGAATATGCCATCTGCTCAATAAAGGCATTGGAGATACCCTGCGGGTAAGCCTTACCGAGGCCCCGGAAGAAGAAATCCCTTTTGCTAAAAAGATATCATCCATATACCAGTTTTCCTATACCAAAAAGATTGAACGGCAACAAAATCCCTATACTCTGCAGGAATCTGACTTCACACCCAAAGATCTTTTCTGGAAAGATACCAGGCTCAAAGCTGTTGTAGTGAAAACTCTGGATGATCAGTCATTTGAAAATGAAAAAGCTAAGAATGGTAATCCAAAGATTCCAGCGGATAAAGCAATGACCCTGGAACATCAAAAGCCTGATTTTTATTATTGTACGGATGCAATCATTATCGAGAAAAGTCCGGACCTGAATTTCCTTGTTCCTTCGCATTTTTCATCCCAGGCTGAAAAAAAGAATCGGATCCCTGTGCACATGTATGATGATTTACCAGAACCAGGCAAGCAACCCATCACCGGGCAGTATCTTCTGACTATGGGCTGCTCAGAGATAAAGGATGAATCTTTTGATACCCTGCTCAACCGGCCCACCGCGCTGATCATTATGCCGGATGATTGCCCTCCAGGCACAGACCTGAGGAAGTTTATCCAGTCAGTCCATGAAAATAAGCTGCCGCTGATCATCAAAAAAAGGTTTAACACTGCTGACCCTGATGAGCTGATCTGCCACTTTGCAATGATGGCAGGTGGGCTGCTTTTGGAGGGAATGGTACAGGGAATCTGGATAGAAGCACCGCAAATCAAAGAGGATATCAGCACCATTGCCTTTGGGTTTCTTCAGTCATCCGGATTAAGAATAACCCGGACTGAATACATCTCCTGCCCAACCTGTGCGCGAACCTCTTTTGATTTGCAGGAGATTTTAAAGAATATCCGCCAGAATCTTCCTTCCATTGCCGGACTTAAAATTGCTGTGATGGGCTGTATCGTAAATGGTCCGGGCGAAATGGCTGATGCCGACTATGGTTTTGTTGGCACCGGCAATGGCAAATTGCATCTCTACAAAGGAAAAAAAATAATTACAAAAAACATAGAACCTGCTCAGGCATCTGAAACATTGACCAACCTGCTCAAACAGGATGGATATCT
>SLIL01000461.1 GCA_007135645.1 Bacteroidales bacterium | reverse complement strand
CCTGGTGGCACGGTAAAAACCTATCGGAAAACGGCGGTCCTGGGAGGAAGATTATAACCTTACACTGACATGGCGATGGTTGCCACCCATACCCTCACCCCTTTTATTTCTTTGAGTTTCTGGGCGCAGGCCTCAAGGGTAGAGCCCGTGGTCACCACATCATCTATCAGCAAAATGTTGCGACCCCTCAACTGTTCGGGTTTCTTCACCATAAAAACGGTTTCCACATTTTCCCACCTTTTAAACCGTGCCTTGCGGGTTTGGGTGCCGGTTTTGGCAACACGCACCAGGTTGTTTACCAACATGGGTCGTTGAATAGCTTTGCTGAGACCACGTCCAAAAACCTCACTCTGGTTAAACCCCCGTTTGTGTTGTTTATGAGCATGCAAAGGCACCGGGAGAATCATTTCCACCGGATCCCAGATAGGATGATCTTTTAGCTTGTTGCCAAGCATCTTACCCAGGTAAACACCGACCTCTGTTTTGCCGCGATACTTAAACTGATGAATCAGGCTCTGCACCTTTCCCCCTTTCTGGAAATAAAAAAGAGCGGTTGCTGTTTCAATATCCACCCTGCCCCAGAAGATGCGTGATACCGGATTTTCTCTCTCCTTGTGATGATGGGTCTGAGGTAACTCGTACCGGCAAAATGCACAAATACACTCCTCCCCTTGTATCAAGGCTTTGCGGCAGCTATGGCAAAGACGTGGATAAAAAAGGGACAAAAAATCATTAATGTGGGTGCCAAGGGCTTTTATCATACTTCGCTATTCATTGGTCAGACATTTCCAGAACAATGAAAATAATTGCTTAAAAGTCTGTCCTGCAATGGCTTTATAAATAATTGAAAATTAGTCGTAATGATAAAAATAATAATAAATTTGCAAACATTTTCAGGAGACATACATCCGGCTGAATGCTCCTTTTATAAATTTGTTTGCTTATTTTCTGCTGCAAAGAGAAACCCGGATGATTTTTTTGCGTATTACAGGGAAGTAAGAAACATTTTGCAGTCATTTTTTACAAACCCATTAATCTTTACTTAACTAAATGGACACCAAAGGCAAAACCAACCAACCAATGCAAAACAAAAGCACCTCTGCTGATGTAAAAAGTCAAAACGATAAGGTTTACAAGGGTACTATCATTGCCCTGGTTATTATTATCGGCGTATTGGCATTTATGTTGATTACCAGCCGTCAGGCATTGCAGGAAGTTTCTACAGAAAAAACCATTGTTGATGAGCTGAACCTGGAGCTGAAAGACGAGCTCAACACCGTTCTTGAAGAATATACAATGGTAAAAATGGAGTACGACAGTGTTCTTACCAAACAAGACAGTATTATTCAGGCCAATGCCCGCGAAATAGAGCGCCTGATCGCGCAACAGGTAGATTACCGCCGGATCCGCAGGCAATTGAATCTTTTGAGAGAAATCACGCAAAACTATGTGCGTGAAATCGATAGTCTCTACACCGAAAACCGCGTGTTAAAAGCTGAAAATGTTGAAATGCAGCAGGAGATTCAGCGCGTTACACGCAGAACCACGGAGCTTGCTGAAACCAAGGAGGCACTGGAAAGCAAAGTAGAAGTAGCTTCTGCATTGCGCGCTTTCCAGATCAATGCAACCCCCTTGAGGCTAAGAGGCCGCGGGAGAGAAGAAGAAACTGACCGGGCCCGCCGTACAGACCGCATCAGGGTTTGCTTCACCGTGGGGGCCAATCCGGTAGCCAACCCTGGCACCAAAAATGCGTACGTGCGTATTGCCGACCCTGCCGGAAGTATTCTTCGCATAAGCGATGCTGACCAATACTCTTTTGTTATAGAGCAGGATACCCTGCAGTTTTCAATGAAAGGACCGTTCACCTACGTAAACCAGGATACTGAAGTATGTCTGTACTGGGAAAAACAGGACGAATTTGATGAAGGTATGTACCTGGTTTCTGTCTTTACAGACGAGTTCAGGATGGGTGAAACACTATTTTCACTGCGCTGATAGTTACTCAACTGGCCGCGCACCTCACATTTAAAAACTTTAAATTTCAACATTATGAATGGAAAAGATAATAAAAAAAGCACTGCAGCAACCCATGGAAGGGGAAGAAGTAATGGCAGTACAGGAGTTGTGATCTTTCTTGCCATTTTAGCCGTTTTGCTGGCTGTGGGAGGAGCGATCCTTCTCAGGCAAATGTTATCTGCCCGGCATGATGCCCAGGTTGCGGCCATAGAAATAAATCAGGTTAACGAAGAAAAAGCAATCCTCATGGCCCAGCTGGATGAGCTGGATGCCAAATTTGCTTCCCTTGCCACTGAACACCAGGAAATGGAAGGCCAGCTGAATACCGAACGCCGGAGGGTACGTCAGCTTAGAGCCCAGCTTAGTGGAGATCCAGAAGCAGGGGGCCCTGCCATAGAACGCTATCGCCAAAGGATTGAAGAACTGGAGGTACAGCTGGAAGGATACAGGCAACAAGTTGAAGCCCTGGAAGCCGAAAAGCAGATGCTCTCCAGTGAAACAGCCCAGATGCGGACTACTCTCTCTCAGACAACGGCACGCAACCAGCAGCTGGAATCGCGCACCCAGGAGCTCGAAGAGCAGATAGAAAAGGCAGCTCTGCTAACTATTTCAAACCTCAATGCCACTGCTTTGAGAGAAAGAAGAAGAGGCGATGAACCTACCGACAGAGCGCGCAGGACTGACAAACTCCGTATCTGTTTCACCATCAATGAGAACCCTGTGGCAAGACCCGGAAACCGCGATTTCTTTATCAGGCTCATCAATCCGGCCAACCAGGTTCTTACCCTGTCTCCTGACAATACGTTGGTTTTTGAAGGAGAAACGATCCAGTATTCCATTAAGCGAACAGTGAATTATCAAACCAGCTCACAGGAGGTTTGTGCAGTATGGAACCAGGACGAAAGATTCCAGAGCGGATATTACAATGTAGTGGTATTCCAGGATAACAGAGAAGTAGGATACAAACTTTTTCAACTGGACTAAGAAATAACCCCCAATCAACAACATCAACCTGAAAAGCCGGAAGATCTTCTTCCGGTTTTTTTATGGGTCAAAATTATTACTTTTGTGCCTTCGGATTTTTTTAAACTGACCAGCAATATATAAAATCATACCGTATGAAGATTTCACTCAACTGGCTTAAGGAATATGTAAAGACAGACGAGAGTCCTGAGAAAATAGCAGAATGGCTTACCGATTGTGGCCTCGAAGTTGAATCGCTCGAAAGAACCGAGTCTGTAAAAGGAGGATTGAAAGGGATCGTAATTGGAGAAGTCATCACCTGCGAAAAGCACCCCGATGCCGACAGGCTTTCCCTTACCACTGTTGACACAGGCAACGAAATAGTACCCATCGTTTGTGGTGCACCCAATGTGGCTGCAGGGCAAAAAGTGGTAGTGGCCACAGTAGGATCGGTTTTATATCCTACAGGTGGTGAGAGTTTCGAGATTAAAAAAGCGAAAATCCGCGGCCAGCAATCCATGGGTATGATCTGTGCCGAAGACGAGCTGGGGCTGGGAACATCCCATGATGGCATTATGGTGTTGGATACCGACCTGCCCAATGGTACTCCCGCGGCCACATTTTTCAACGTAGAAGAGGATCATTGCATTGAAATCGGCCTTACTCCTAACCGCATTGATGCCGCTTCTCACATGGGTGTAGCACGCGACCTGGTAGCAGTGATCAAACATCTTAACCCAGGCAGCAAAACAGAACTGATAAGGCCTGATATAAGCCAGTTCAGCCCCGATAAACTTACCGCCGAAACAAAAATCATCATAGAAGACCCCGAAGCATGCCCCCGCTATACCGGGTTGTGCATTGAAGGGGTGAAGGTAGGGGAATCACCTGACTGGTTGAAAAACCGCCTAAAATCCATTGGTCTTAAGCCCATCAACAACATCGTGGATATTACCAACTTTGTGCTGCACGAAACTGGTCAGCCTCTGCATGCTTTTGATGCTGCAAAGATCAAAGGCAATAAAGTGGTGATCCGAAAACCTGAAAAGGACACCCCCTTCCTCACGCTGGATGAGGAGGAGGTAAAACTCACCGGAAACGACCTGATGATCTGCAATGCCGAAGAGCCCATGTGTATGGCCGGGATCCTTGGTGGACTGGATTCAGGGGTTACAGAAACTACAACGGATATTTTCCTTGAAAGTGCCTGCTTTGAGGCATCCGGCATCAGAAAATCATCCAAACATCATGGGATCAATACCGACTCCTCGTTTCGTTTTGAAAGAGGTGCCGACCCGCAAATGACAACCTTTGCCCTGAGGCGGGCAGCATTGCTTATAAAAGAAATTGCAGGAGGTTTGATCACTTCGGATGTACTGGATGAATATCCGCGCCCGGTAAAACCCCACACCGTTCACTTCAGTTATGGAAGTGCCTGGCAGCTCATGGGCAAGCAGATTGAAAAAGAGACCATAAAAAACATCATTGAATCCCTTGAAATAATCATTAAGGAGGAAAATGCTGAATCGCTTGTTCTGGAGGTGCCCCCCTTTAAGGTGGATGTAACCCGGGAGGCAGACGTTGTGGAGGAAATTTTGAGAATTTACGGGTATAACAACATTGAACTCCCCGACAGGCTGCATTCTTCCATCGTTGCCTCGCCCCGCCCCGATAAGGAAAAACTGCAGAACGTTGCTTCAGACATACTCAGCAGTCGTGGGTTTAACGAAATCATGAACAACTCCCTTACCCGGGCTTCCTATTACACCCAGGAACTTTTTGACCCCAAAACGGTTGTACACATCCTTAACCCGCTGAGTCAGGATCTGGGCGTTATGCGCCAGACGCTGTTTTTTGGTGGCATGGAAACCATTGCCTGGAACCAGAACCGAAAAGTGCATGATCTGAAGATTTATGAGTTTGGCAACGTGTACCATAAGGAAGAGAACAAGGAAAAGCAGGGACCACTAAAACTGCCCGGATACCGCGAGCAACGCATGCTGGCCATGTTCATTACCGGTAAGATCAACCCCGAAAGCTGGTATGCCCCTCAAAAAGCAGCTACTTTATTTGATCTAAAGGCAGAGGTGATGAATCTTCTACATAAAATGAATGTGCCCCTGGCTGGTGCCAGCGTGGAAGAGATTCTCAACGAAGGTTTCATTGAGGCAGGATTGCGCTTCAGGATCAATGACCAGGTTCTGGCCGAACTGGGCGAAGTTTCCAGAAGTCAGCTTAAGCCTTTCGACATTAAGCAGGAGGTATTCTTTGCTTCTGTAAACTGGGATCTGGTTCTTGAAACCCAAAACAGCATACCCATTCGCTATGCCGAAATACCCAAATTCCCCGAAGTAAGGAGAGACCTGGCACTGCTTGTGGAAAAACAGGTGAAATTCCAGGATGTTGAAACCATCGCTTTTAAAGCAGAAAAGAAACTGCTGAAAAAAGTGCGCCTCTTTGACATCTACAAGGACGAAAAAATAGGTGCAGATATGAAATCCTATGCAGTGAGCTTTACCTTGCTTGATGAGTCAAAAACACTTACAGATAAAGAAATTGACAAGACAATGGAACGGATTTCTGTTGCCCTCAATAAGGAACTTGGTGCAACTATTAGATAAACAATATGGACGATTTTAGTAAAACCATTACCCTCTCTGATGATGAAATTACCCGAAGGGCCGATGACATCATTAGTGCTGGTATGAAAATGCTTAGCCCGGAAAAGGCACTTCCCCTGTTGATGGGCATTGTAGATCTTACCACCCTGGAAGGGGCTGATACCATAGAAAAGGTGGAAACAATGTGCCGCAAGGGAATGGAAATTGAGCAGCTGGGGCTGGGATTGCCCAATGTAGCTGCTGT
>SLIL01000046.1 GCA_007135645.1 Bacteroidales bacterium | reverse complement strand
CTGATTGCGCAGAGCCTGGTGAGGCGAATAAAAAACCACTACCCCGGCATTGGTGCCCACCCAGATATAACCGTCCTGATCTTTGGCAATGGCGCTCACCCTGCCTGAAGGGAGTGAACCGTTACCTTCCTGGGTGGTAAGGCTTCTGATCTCAAAGTCCACGTTGTTATCCAGACTGGACTCTTTAAACACAATGATCCCTCCTCCACGGGGTTTGATCACCCATTTCTGGTCGCTGTTGTCAACGATAACTTTGCCCAGGGTTTCATTGCCCACCACTGCACCATCATGGGGATAGGAAATCCATTCGCCATTGGTTTTCTTCACAGAGATAAAATGGTCGGCATCTGAGTTGCTCACCCACAGGTTGCCCCTGCTGTCGAAGGCGGCACCGCCAACCCTCACTACATCCTGCACATTGCTTCTTCGTTGCAGGGAACTATTTTCGTGGTTATAGATCTTTATTAATCCTTCGTTCAGATCCAGTTCTGCCAACCCTCCCGACCATGCTGCCGCATAGGCTTTATTGGGATTGTGGATGTCGGGAGTTATACGGATGATGTCACGCAGGTTATTCATTTCCGGGGTGTTCCATCGGTAAATGATGTCCCATTTATTTTCGTGGTAGAAAAAAACCCCCCGGTCATTCCAGGTGTTTTGCCATCCGCCAATGATAGCTCCGGGAGCTACCCACAAAGTACGGTTGTTATGGGCAATGGAGAAGGATTCGTTGGTATGGGGCCCATCAGTTTGGATAAACTCGTGAAAGCCGTCCAGATTTCCGCGCGCAAGTCCCCTGCTGCGATCCCCGGCCCACAAGGTTCCCTGGGCATCCATCATAAAGTCAAAAGGATTGGCCGAAGCGCCGGAATAACTGGAAAAATCAGCGCTAAGCTCAGTTTCCTGATCAAAAACCACCAGCCTTCCCTGGGCACTTATGAGCAGATACCCGTTTTCTGATCGGATACTTCTTTTGGGTTCAAAAAAACCTTCCTGGCCAAAGGGGTTAAAGATCTCCCAGTGATCTCCATTCTGCCGGTAAAGGGTGTCCGATCCATTGGCTTCTAAATTGGCAAAAACAGAATTGTGGTGCTTCACCACAAAATTGTATCTGCCCCATGGCAACCCCTCTTCTTCTTTCCAGTACTGAAAGTCGGCCAGGTTGGGGGCATCCAGGGAGGCTCTCCGAAGGCCTGCCTCAGTGGCAGCATAGAATGCTTCAGGGGTTTTGATCAGGTCATAAACATTGAGCATACTGCCATCGGGTCCAATAAACCAGGTATCGATGATCACGAACTGATTGAGGTCAAGCACCACGATCCCGAAGTCGCATGAAAGATAGGCGCGATTATGATCAAACAGGATGTTGTTGATGGCTTTTGAACCCAGTATATTGGCCTGCCTGATATCGGGGATGGTGAAAAAGCCGCCGTTCATCATCACGTCAATGTTGCCGTTCTGATAGCCCATGAGCAGGATATCCTTGTGGGATGAGTAGCGCACCACATTGATCCCGAAATCGCTCAACCCACTTACCTTGTCGTACTTCCTGATGCTGTTGTATTGCCTGTCAAACTCCATCAGGCCATAGGGTGTTGATGCATAGATCTTGCCGGGCTTTTCAGTGATGGAAAGAACACGGTTGCCGGGCAGGTGGTGCCGCCACTGGCCAATGGAGATGTCCTGGGATAATAACGGCTCCAGGGCAAGTATAAAGATTGAAAGGGTTAAAAGCGCTTTTGCCCGCATTGATACGTAAAAACTTATTTTCATTCCTGAGTATATATTCCAGTATTTGGGAACAGCTGTTATGAAATAAAAAACATTAAAACAGCCTTATTATTGTGGATTGTTCCAAATTAAAACCATCAGGTTAACAATTGTTTGAAGGTTTTGACTTTGGGTATCGCAACAAAAACTGCTTGCAAAATTACACAATCCTTGAAAAAGTATGATCAACCTGCTTTCGGTCTGTGTTATGGCTATGGTTATATCCAGGGGATTGAGCATAAAAAAACCGTCCCAAAAGCAGCTTCGGGACGGTTTTTTATGACAAATGCTTTCAGAAAAACCAACGGTAAGTAAGGTTGATATTGCGTCCTGGCATTACGAAGTTGCGATCTTCGATGCGCGACAGGTGATCGCGGTATTTGGTATCCAGGGCATTTTCTACCCTGAGGATGATCACATGCCTGCCGTTGAAGTTCAACCGGTAACCTGCCTGGAATCCCAGCAGGGAGTAGCCTTCGGTTGTATCTTCTTCCGGGGCAACGCGGTCTTGTTTGGCTACTGCCATAAAGCTCGCCCCAATCCATGCCCTTTCAAAATCATACTCAATCTGGTTGTTGAAGCGGAAAGGGGGAATGAAGGGGAGGTTTTCATTGGGTGCATCGTCAAAGGTGCGACGCCCCTGTACCAGGTCAATACCCGATTGAAGGGTTAATCCCGGAGCAAGCTGCAAAGCTGCAGACACCTCACCACCATATAATACTGCACTTCCCTCCATATACTCAAATACGGGGTATCCCGATTGCTCGTCAACCAGTCCGGTTGGCTGAAAAACGATGTAATTCCTGAAATCATTCACAAATGTAGCCAGTTCAAATTCAATGATACCGCTATTTAGTCTCAGGAAAAGATCTCCTCCATGACCAATCTCATCTTTGAGATCGGGATTGCCCACTTCGTAAACTCCCGCCCCAAGGTGCGCACCATCAGCAAATAACTCTTCAACCAAAGGGTTTCTGTGTGAACGGGCAAACTGCCCTCCTATCTCTACTCCTTCAAAGGGCCGGAAATTCAGGCCCATGCTTCCAGAATAATTGACTGTATTGCGGCTCATATTGATATGGGGGAACAGCTCATTGCTTAATGCTTTTGAGCTCTGAAAATCGAGCCTTATGCCAAATTGCAGTCTCAGTGTATTGGAAAGAGGCACCTCCTGAAAGGTGAAGGCTGCCAGGGAGAACCGTTGCTCACCGGGGGTATAGGCTTCATCGCCACCTACATCAAGGGTTTGGCCCAGGAAACTGAAACCCATTGCTCCGCGTGCAAAAATTCCGCGTGGTCTGTGTTGAAGGGTAAGTGTGGTGCTCAATGCATACTGGTCATACTCCAGTTCTACATCTTCATCAATAGTTCCGTCGTCTTCAAATTCTATTTCCACTTCCTGCTGAAAAAAGTGCGAGGCATTGAATCTCCACTGGGCCTGATCAAAGAAGTTGCCGTTGAGGTTGGTGCCGAACCTTCCCTGGAAAGACAATCTCCTGGCTCTTATCTCGATGGTTTCATCTTCATCTTCTATTTCTTCGGGGATCTCAAAAGTTTGGTCTGAAAGGGAGAAACTTAGCCCACCTACCAGGTTGTTACGGTTTATGCCCCAACCTAAAGCCCCGTCGTAGTTGTTCATGGAGGTTTGGGGTAAAACGCCATCGGGTGTGGTAATATTTCCTGCCTGGCGCATGGCAAAGCGTGCTGTGGTGGCCCAGGTGTCGTTTCCATAGGTGAGCCTGCCAAAGCCGGCTCCCATGTTGTTCATGGTAGCCCCTTGTCCCGATACCACCCCGGTAACTCCGGAATCCCACTGATCGGGGATATCGGTGGTCATCAGGTTGATCACCCCGCCCAGGGCGCTTGATCCATAAAGCAGTGATGCTGGTCCGCGCACCACTTCCAGGCGGCTGGCTACCAAGGGATCAAGGGAGATGGCGTGGTCGGCTGAGGTTTCGGAGATGTCTCCCATACGTTCGCCATTTTCCAGCACCAGGATGCGGTCGCCATCCATGCCCCGGATAACGGGTCGGGCAGGGGCAGATCCAAAGCTGCGCATGGCAACACCGGGCTGGCCGTTGAGCATCTCACCAAAGGATGGTTCGCTGCGACGCTGCAATTTCTCTCCCATAAAAACAGCATCAGGCTGGTAGCGGAAACCACTTTGCGTTGGAGAAGAAGTAAGGACCACCTCTTCAAGATTGATGCCTGTGGGAGTTAAATAAACATCTACTTCTATGGTTTGATCCTTTATGGCCTCGAACTCTACCTCTGCCCGCGCAAACCCCATGCTCTGGGCAATGAGGGTGTGGTTGCCGGGAGGCAGGTTAGCAAGAATATAGTGACCCGTGGCATCGGTAATAGTTCCGATGCGGGTTCCTTTTATCAACAGGTTTACAAAGGGGAGGTGCTCCCCGGTTTCGGCATCAATTACATGTCCAAAAATATTGGCATCGGTTGGCGGGCGCTGTTCTTCGGGGTTGGCACGGAGCGAAATACCAGAAAATATCAGGATAACAAGGAAAATGGGAAAATATTTGGATATAGTCATTTTTTTATACGTTTTAATGGATTACTCAAATACACATTACATTGAAATACAAGGCAATATGCCATGTAGTGCAAAGAAGCGTAAAAAACTCAGGAAAAGGGATGATATGTTCAGCAGGAAACGGGAGGGCCCCTGAGCCTGTGTATTCGGTAATGTCCCGGAATGGGGATAAAAGATTGATATTCCTTAATGAACTGCCTGGAAATATTTTGTAGAAAAAGACCAAGCACCATGGCAAACAGCAACAAGCTGATCATATTACTGATCTGTGCCAGCAAAGAGTATTCAAAATCACTGTGCTGATGACTTTGATAAGGAGTACCTGGAATGGGTTTGTTTTTAAAAGGGTGGGCGTGCTCTACCACAATACCGTTTTCCAGAACATGGTAATGCCAGAAAGCAACCTGGTTAAAAAACAACCACATTACCAGGGGCATGGTAATGATTAGGATCAGTTGTTTTAGCTTTCTGGTTCTGTTCATAAAATGGTTCAGGTATTACAATCCTGTAAGTAGCTCGCAAAAGTAAACAATCCCATTGTACATATAGTTCGATGCATTTTCATTTAAGTTTTTTTAATGAGATTATTAGTAGTTATTGGCAATCAGTTATTTATCAGTTTTATCTGTTTTTTGCCCGTATGGGTAATTACTTCTATGATGTACATCCCGGGCTGAGATATGCCAGGCTGGATCGTGGTTGATTTTACCCCTTCAAATCTGTCAGAATAAACCAGTTTTCCCGGCAGGTCAAAAATGCGCACCTCTTTGATCATCTCATCCGACATCACTTTAATCTCATTTTTAAATGGATTGGGATATGCCACCACCTGGGGCTGATGTGCGGGTATCTCGTGAACGGATGTATATATCAGCCCTTTCAGCGAAATATTATCCAAACGGTTGTTGCCATCGGCTTGTGACGTATTGCCGTCAAACTCAACCCTAACAACAAAGTCAGAATTGTTATTGGCTCCAAAAATATCCGAAAAATCCACTTCAACAAGCTCATATTCTTCTGCAATACTGAATGATGTCTGCGAAAGTCCGTTTTGTGTAAATGTTTCTCCATCAATGGAGTAAGAGATAATGTGGTGGAGCATTCCCTGTGCAGACCGGTGAGCAGCATATTCAAATACAATACCTTCATAGCCGGTAGTGGGCATGCTGAATGTTAAAGACCGGTTCAGTGAGGGGTTTCTCACCCTTACTGCCTTGCCCGATTCTTCTATGAGTTGAAGGTTGAGATCTGATCCTTCAGAAAACACATCCATATCCCTCACCCCAAAGCCCTCATACTCCATGATTGCCATGGTATCCTGGTAAACAGAATAATCAGATACAATGGCTTTAACATCCTCGTCATCGGCATCAAGGTTGTTAAAATGCCAGTAATAGATCAATTCCTGCTCCGGCAAAAGGTTGGGATTGTAGAAATGAGCGGTTATGGTTTCATCCTGCAACAGCTCCAGCCTTACAACTGCTGTGTCGAGGCCGGGCTCAAGGATATGTCCGTCAATTTCCCAGTGGCTGAATACGTAGGG
>SLIL01000418.1 GCA_007135645.1 Bacteroidales bacterium | reverse complement strand
TGGAACGTAAACGACTCGGTAAAATAGAGCTGCACCGTTTTATTGTTGTGGGCTTTGTAGCCGATGGAAAGGTCTTGCCCGATCACCATTTTCAGGTCGCCGCCCCGTTCGGAAACGATGTATGCCCCATCAATATTGGGTGCCATAATGATGGAACCCCCAAGGAGGTTTTCCAGTTGCTTGCGCAAGGGGTAGCCTTTTACATAGCTGTTTACTTTTTCCCACTTATCCTGGCTCAGAACCAGTGAGTAAGGCCCTTCAACAGAATTGGCCTTGAATTGTGCAAGTACATTGGCAACTGCACCAATGATTTCCTCGCCGTTTTCAGGGAACGCTTGGGTATCATATTCGTTGCATGACTTCAGCCCTTTGATGCTGGCTGCTTTAAAGCCTTCATAGATGGCGTTTTCTTCAAATTTTGCAATTTCCCTGGCGGCATCTTCCAATGCATCCAGGTCAATGTCTTCGGCACCACGGGCCACATTGTCCAGTTCCCAGATGTTCAGCTCGAATGGTATACGTACCTCTACCAGTGGCAACACCTGGTTCACACCATACTCAACAGGCCCTTTTTGCCCCTTGGGTACATCGATGCGCCCGGTTGACAAGGCAGCGTATTCCCAGCCCTTTGGGCCTTGCACATCCACAAATTTGCGTGCAGAAAGCACTGATGTAAGCACCTCCAAGGCAGTTTCATTGATCTCTTCCCATGCTGCATCTGTGATGGGAGCCAGTGATTTTCTTAAAATATCCATGTATACCTCCTCTACTTTTTAAGTTTACCAATACCTAACGAATCTGTTTTAGGTGCCTGTGCACCGTGATCATGGTCGTCGTGGTTTTCACCATGAGCCCCCATAATGTCTCCTTCTTTAAACAACCAGTTGCGAAGCTCCTCGTCCCAGCCCGGCATATTTCTCCTGAGCCATTCCAGGGTCATGCAGGCATGTTCAATCTCTTCATCACGGTTGTGTGCCATGATGGCTGCAAGATCAGGATCATCAGTAGTTACTACACGCTGATGATACCAGTCTACAGCCTCTATTTCTTCCTTTAAGCTATTTAATGCTCTGGAGAAATTACGCGCCTCCTGTGGCAATTCTCCTGCAGGTTCATGATAGTTTGACATGTTTTATCTTTTTTGATTAATGATTAAAACTAAGTACTCTATGCAAATATAGCAGTTTTTTGACGGAAATGTAATTTTGGCAGGGCTTATAATCCCTTGACCCTATTAAAAAAGTATAATCATTCTGATGATAAATGGCAAAACAAATTTTATGGAAGAATGTTTCTCTTTTAATAACAATTCCTCTTTTCTGTTGTTTATCAGATGTGAATTAATTTATTAACCTCAAAATAAAATTTACCATGCAAAATAATCAAATAGGATTGCAAGACACACAAGTTAAAGAGTTAATTGAAAAACTGAATGATCTGCTGGCCAACTACCAGGTTTTTTATCAAAATACCCGCGGATTTCACTGGAATATAAAGGGGCATAAGTTTTTTGAACTTCATGTGAAGTTTGAAGAGTTGTATGACGATCTTCACGCCAAGATAGACGAGATCGCAGAACGAATTCTTACCCTGGGAGGAACCCCACTGCACACATTTGGAGACTATTCATCCATTTCAGAAGTAAAGGCCATCAAAGATGCCTCTGAAGATGTGGCCTGTGTGCAGGGCGTATTGGATGCATTGAAAATATTGCTGGAGAAACAACGGGTGATCCTTGATCTTTCAGACAAAATGGACGATGAAGGAACCAATGCCATGGCCAGCGACTATATACGCGAACAGGAAAAACTGGTATGGATGTACTCTTCGTGGCTGAATAAATAAAACCTTGGCAAGGTTAATTGTCCTTTACAAGAACTAATATTTTAACAAAGCTCAACCTGCACAATTGTGCAGTTTTTTTTTGCCCGGAAAATCAAAATTTCGCTGAAAATCATCGTGGATTAGCATGCGGTATTCTGGTAATACCATCTGTTAAAGAGGGCTTTTACAGGCATTCAACTTTCCATACCTTTCAATTCTAAAATAATCATATTTGACTATAATCATAATAAAACAATTTTGCAGGAATATAATCCTCCCCGCATTCATACAGATCTGATTAACTGCACATTAAACAAGCAAAAATAAGGGTTTACACCTATACATAATACGGAATTACCATTCCATCAGGGTTTCAGATAAATACGTAAAAAGCCTGATCTTATAATTTCTATAAATAACTTACTTTTGTCTTTATATGTTTGTTGTTTGTCTTGTTTTTTTTACTAACAAGGTTAATGCAAACAGGTTTACAGATAATAATATTCCTTTTTTATCCGATAAATCGAATTTTTCGTTAACTAATCTGAACCCAAAGTCGCCTATGAGATTTTTGTATATTTTTCTCTTTGTTGCATTGGCAAACCTCAATTCTCCGCAAACTTTCGGCTATCAAAGTAACGGATCCGGAGGGGGCAACTGGGAGCATGGCTCCTCATGGCAGTCCAACGAATCTCCGCCCCAAATGATTGGAAACAGTGCTCAGTTTTCATCAAGCTTAACTGTTTACGAAAATGATTCAGTTTTTCTCGGAAGCCAGGCAGAAATTGAGAAATTAACCGTTGACAACAATGGTTTTACTTTTCATGTTTATGGGAAACTGACCATTGGTGATCTGCTTTCCAAAAACAGATTGAATATAAACGTTTATTCCGGTGGAAAATTTACAATATTTGAAGACATTGAAACTGAAAATACTCTAAACATCAACGTTGAAGAGGGCGGGTTCCTGGATGTGAGAGGAAGTTTAATCCTTAAGAATAATGCCGGGTTAGTGATCGACGGTGAATTTGCCGCTGACATCATTACAGGAAATAACAACAACCAGCTGTCGGGCACGGGCGCCTTGTACATTTCTGATCCTGAGAATGTTACCGGGCTTGATCTAAGCAATTTTAACGGGGTAATCGTATATGGCAATACAGATCTGTCTCTTCCTTCTCCCTATGATTTTGAAGGTTATGCTACATACCCACAGTCAAATAGCCCGCAATTTGTAATGGAATGGATGTATGACTCAGATACGGATATGGAAAACACCGATCATATAGGGTTCCAGCTATTAAGAAATAATGGAGAGGCAAACTCTTATGATGCAGTGGTTATAACCGATCCTGAAAATCCTATAGTTTATGAAGATTATGATGTTGCTATATCAGCCTCTCATGCAATTTTCAATTTTACTGACAAGGCTCTGAACCTGGAGGATTTTCCACGGTACTGGATAAGAGCCGTTTACATTAGAAATGGCGTAATTGTATTCAGTGGAATAGATGGCCCCATTGCCCCACCTTCGCCATTGCCTGTAAACCTGGTAGCTTTTGATGCAACCACTGTAGACGGAGGGATAACTATAACCTGGACCACCGCCACCGAGATCAATAATATGGGTTTTGAAATTCACCGGTATGATCCCCAGTCTCAACACTGGCAAATGATTGGCTGGATAGATGGAAACTACTATCAGAATGACATTATTCATTACAGCTTTGTGGATGGTGCCCCATTATCCGGCAACAATTATTACCGGCTCAGGCAGGTAGATTATGACGGTCGCCACGAATTTTTTGGCCCTGTAGCTGCCTTTCATGGGGATGATCTTCTCTCTAATGCACTGATTCTGGATAAAAGGGGCACGGTTCCTTTTATCATTATCCCTGGAGAAAAGGGAGGTGTTTTGCAGGTTTTTGATATGCAGGGAAGAATGATTGTTCATGAGTTTGCCATTGGACAAACCATCCTCAACCTTAAAGGGGGATCTTATATTGCCCGGTTTTCCGACGGCATGGATATTTCTACATTAAAGTTTACCCTTACCCAATAAGGTTATACACCCAAGGCTTACTTAAGTGGATTTCTTAACCAAATCCATCATCAGTTGCTGTTTTTTCCGGAGCAGAGCGATAAAACGTTTTCCGTTTCTGAAACATGGTTATCTTTATCCTGACAAATTGATAATCTTATGAACACGCACCCTCTGGTAAAAAAAGCATCGGGAGAAAAGGAGCCTTTTGAACCTGAAAAACTGAAGCACTCGCTTAGAAGGGCCGGAACCAGTGTATCCGTTGCAGATGATATCCTGGATGAAATTCTCCCTTCCCTGGAAGAGGGGATGACCACCCAGGCGATATACAAAAAAGCCTTTTCCATGTTGCGACGTCGCAAAGGCCCTGATGCTGCCCGCTACAGTCTTAAAAAAGCCATCATGGAGCTGGGCCCTACCGGGTATCCTTTTGAGCATTTTGTAGGACAGGTGCTTGCCAGTCAGGGATTTGATGTGAAGGTTGGTGTAATGCTGGAGGGAAAATGTGTTTCTCATGAAATAGATGTGGTGGCCACACACAACCACACCCAATACCTGGCAGAGTGCAAGTTTTACAACAGCCAGGGCAAGTATGCCAGCGTGCAGGTACCCCTTTATGTTCGGTCAAGAGTGGATGATATCATAGCTTTTCGCGAGAAGCTTCCCGAATACAAGCAAACCAGATTTTTTGGCTGGGTTGTAACCAATACCCGTTTCACAGAAGATGCGCTGCGCTATGGCCGCTGCGCGGGCCTGCATATGCTTAGCTGGGACCTGCCTGCCGGCAAAGGGCTTAAGGATATGATAGAAAAAACCGGCGTGTTTCCCATAACGGTCTTAACAGGGCTTAACAGCAAACAAAAACAATACATCCTCAACAAGGATATTGTTTTGTGCCGACAGCTGAAAGACAGCCCTGAGCTGCTGGACGAGGCCGGGATTTCGGGGAAAAGAAAAAATGCTGTGTTGCAGGAAATCCGAGAACTGGTGGATTAAAATCTTCTTCCTTCTATAACGTTGCCAGGTATTCTACCAGCCCGGTTTCGGAATTGGTAAGGTTGAGCTTTTTGCGCAGGCGGGTGCGGGCCACCTCAATGCTTCGCTGGGATTGCCCGGTAATAGAAGCGATCTCCTTGGTGGTCATATTGAGTCGAAGGAATGCACAAAGGCGTCGTTCGTTGATGGAAAGGTCGCTATGACTGGCGTTGATGCGGTCAAAAAACTCATTGTGTACCTGGTGAAAACGTATTTCAAACTCTTCCCAGATGGATTCATGCTGGGTCTTTTCCAGTTCTTTTACAATGGAGATGACCTGTTCCTGATCGGTTTTTTTCAACTCCCGGGAATAGGCAAGCAGCTTACGGGCAATATCACCGATAAGTTCGTTTTTGCGCATCTGATACATCACATTGGTGGTAAGCTCCTTCTTTTTCATCTCAAGCTCGTTTTGAAGGTTTTCTTTTTCGAGCTTCATATTTTCAGAAATGAGCCTGATGTTTTTGTTTTTAAGCCTCAACCCTTTTACACGGCTAAGTGAGAGGAAGAACATCAAAGCCATGATCACCACAACCAGCAGCATTACAACCCAGATAAAGGTATTGCGGGCCTTTATCCTCCTTTGTTCAATCTGGCGAAGGCGCTCGCGTTCTTCAAATTCGGTGGCCATTTCAAGGGCTCTGATCTGGGCCAGGGACTGCTCAAGGTTTACCTTGTCTGAGAATTCTTTGAACTGTTCATGGTAATGAAGTGCCTGGGCAGGATTGTTCAGTGATTTATAAATCTCGTAGAGCTTTTCTGAAACGGGAACAATCAAGCCGATATTTCCCACCTCCAAAGCAATGCGTTCACTTTCTTTGAATGCTTCTATTGCCTGGAGATAGTTTTCAAGGGCCATATAGTAAACCCCAAGCATGCGGTAGGATTGTGCTACCCCGGCAATATTGCCTGCATCTTCGCGAATGCCAAGAGCTTTCATAATAGCCTGGTATGCATCGGTATACAGCCCGA
>SLIL01000132.1 GCA_007135645.1 Bacteroidales bacterium | reverse complement strand
GTGGCGGCTTCGCCACCACCAACCCCATCCTCCACCCTCGTAAGTACTTGTCATCCTGAACGTAACAAAGTGGAGTGAAGGATCTCATATTCTAATTGGTTTGTATTTTTAATTTACCGGACAACAATGATTCAAAAATCACAAATCTAAAATCAAAACTTCCTCCTCACTTCCTCACTCATCACTTTCACCTTCTCCTCAAGGCCCTTTTTAAAGTCAATGATCCTTTTTCTGATCTCTTCATCCTGCGCACCCAGGATCTGCGCTGCCAGGATACCTGCATTACGGGCACCATTGAGCGCTACGGTAGCCACAGGCACACCGGCGGGCATCTGCAGGATAGATAAGACCGAGTCCCAGCCATCGATACTATTGGAAGATTTTACCGGTACCCCAATCACCGGCAGTGGTGTGAGTGATGCAATCATACCGGGCAAATGAGCCGCCCCTCCTGCACCTGCAATGATCACCTTTACACCCTTTTCATGGGCTGTCCTGGCAAATTCAAACATCTTTTCAGGGGTACGGTGAGCCGAAACGATATCCACATCACATTCCACACCCAGTTCTTTGAGTACAATTACAGCTTCTTCCATCACCTTCAGGTCTGAGGAGCTTCCCATTACGACGGCTACTTTTTTCATTTTTTGTATTGGATTATTGGGTTATTGAGTTATTGAGTTATTGGGTTATTGGGTTATTAAGTTATTAGGTTATTGATAATCCGAATAAATTCAATAGGTTGCGAGCTCCCCCTCTTAGGGGGCCGGGGGGTATTGCACAATTCAGAGCAATTCATCATTCATCATTCATCATTCATCATTCATCATTCATAATTCACCATTAACCATTAAAAATTACTCACTCTTCACCTTCAATATTTCTTTCACTTTCATCGCATTTTCCCTGGCCTGATCCAGCGTGTCTGCTGTTATTGTAACATGGCCCATCTTTCTGTGCGGACGGGTCTCGGTTTTGCCGTAGAGGTGCATGTAGGCCCCCTGGGTTTCCAGCATTTTCTCGGCTCCTTCATACACCACAGGACCTGAAAAGCCCTCTTCGCCTGTGAGGTTTACCATTACAGCCGGCCTGATCTGCTCCGGACTACCCAGGGGAAGCCCGAGAATGGCCCTTAAATGCTGCTCAAACTGCGAAGTGATGCAGGCTTCAATGGTCAGGTGGCCACTGTTGTGCACACGTGGTGCACATTCGTTGATCCAGATCTGCCCGTCATGGTTAACAAACATTTCCACTGCCAGCACCCCGACAATACCCAGCCTATCCACCAGGGAAAGGGCAATATTGGAAGCTTCACTAAGTTTGACTTCTGAAAGACTGGCAGGACAATAAACATATTCTACCAGGTTGGCCTCGGGATGAAAAGACATTTCCACGGGAGGAAAAGCCCTGATCTCTCCCTGTTCGTTCCTGGCTGCCACCAGTGCCACCTCGTGTTCAATGGATGCAAGTTCTTCGATCAACCCGGGCACGTCAGGCAGTTTCTCCAGATCATTCATATTCCTGATCACCGAAACACCCCTGCCATCGTAGCCGCCGGTGGCAGCTTTCCATACAAAAGGCAGATGAAAAGAATGCTTGTTAATCAGTTTCATCATTTCGGCCTTATTCCTGAAACCAAACCATGGGGCTGTGGGCAGCTGATGGTCCGTATAAAACTGCTTTTGAGTTACCTTATTCTGAATGAGCTCAACAATGGCGGGCTGCGGAAATACTTTTTTACCCTGCTTCTCCAGATCTTTCAGGGCCTGGGTATTTACACTTTCAATTTCAATGGTAAGGATGTCACAATCCCGGCCAAAAGCCATTACCGTATCATAGTCATTGAAACTGCCCTGAACAAACTCCTTGCAGCCAAATTTGCAGGGAGCATCGGCCGAGGGATCCAGCACCCGGGTAAAAAGATCATAGCGGCGGGCCACATCAAGCAGCATTTTTCCCAGCTGGCCACCGCCAAGAATTCCCGTTTTTATTTCTGTTGATGAAAAGTAGTTGAGCATCTGTTATGGTATCGCTTATATCAATGAAGGCAAAGTTAGAAATAAATTTCTAAGGTAAAAGTTGGTTGGATATAAAGTCTTGTCAATGGTCAGATTCGGTAACTGGCAGGCAAAATAATTTAGGAAAAAAATTACCTTTGCGGTAAAATAAGAAAAGACGATAATAAGTATCAAAACACTTAAATCTTCAATTTATCTATGAACTATACCCAAAGCATTAACGAATTTGAACGAGCAAAAAACAGTATTCCCGGTGGCGTAAACTCCCCCGCCAGGGCATTCAGGAGTGTAGGCGGCAAACCCGTTTTTATTGCCAAAGCCAAAGGATCGCGCATGTGGGATATCGACGGAAATGAATACATCGATTATGTATCCTCATGGGGACCAATGATCGTGGGCCATGCCGATGAGCGGGTAATCCATGCCATTACAGAAGCAGCCCAAAAGGGTACCAGCTATGGGGCCCCCACCGTGGGAGAGACCGATATGGCCGAGCAGATCAAGAAAATGAAACCTTCCATGGACATTGTGCGCATGGTAAATTCAGGTACAGAGGCCACCATGAGTGCCTTGCGCCTGGCGCGAGGTTTTACCGGCAGGGATAAATTCATCAAATTTGAAGGATGCTACCATGGCCATGCAGACAGCTTCCTGATCAAAGCAGGCTCAGGAGCACTCACCCTGGGATTGCCCGACAGCCCCGGCGTAACCAAAGGTACCGCCCAGGATACCCTTACAGCAAAATACAACGATCTGGAAGGGGTGGCACAGATGTTTGAAAGATTCGGCAGTGAGATTGCAGCGGTAATCCTCGAGCCTGTGGTAGGAAATATGGGCGTGGTAATACCTGATCAGGAATTCCTGGAAGGGCTGCGTGGTCTCACTCAAAAATATGGTGCATTGCTGATCTTCGACGAGGTAATGACCGGCTTCAGGCTGGCCAAAGGGGGCGCACAGGAATATTTTGGCATTACCCCTGATATTACCTGCCTTGGAAAGATCATTGGTGGTGGTTTGCCCGTAGGGGCATACGGCGGCCCCAAACATATCATGGAAAAACTGGCTCCGGCAGGTCCGGTTTACCAGGCTGGAACACTTTCTGGAAATCCGCTGGCCATGGCTGCCGGTCTGGCAACGCTTAAGATCATTGATGAAACGGCCGGTTTCCACACAACCCTGGAAGAGAAGTCAGCACGACTGGAAAACGGACTGCGCGAAAACCTGAAACAAACCGGGCACAAGGGTGTTATTAACAGGGTAGGCTCCATGATCACTTTGTTCTTTACCGACAGGGAGCAGGTTAAATCGTTTGATGATGCCTGCACATCGGATACCGAAAAATTCGGAAAATACTTCAGGTCATTGCTTGCGCAAGGGATTTATATGCCCCCATCACAGTTCGAAGCGGCTTTTATCCCTGCCTGCATCTCCAATGAAGAGATTGATAAGACCATTGAGTCCAGCCTGAGAGCGATGAAAGAGTTATAGATTGAGGATGAGGTTGAGGTTGAGGTTGAGATTGAGACTGAGATTGAGGCTGAGCGAAAGCTGAGCGAAAGCGATAAGCGATTCGGGATTGAGGTTGAAGGAATTGGATTACCATTATTTATTTAAACGATTTTTAAATTAATGACAAATATATTTCTGGATACCCTGAAGGGTAAAACTACTGAGCGTCCCCCGGTATGGTTTATGAGGCAGGCAGGTCGTGTGCTTCCCTCCTACCTCGCACTGAAAGAAAAGCATACTTTCTGGCAATTGATGAAAGATCCCGATCTGGCTGCAAAAGTAACGTTGCTCCCCATTGATGATCTGGGAGTAGATGCAGCAATCCTGTTTTCTGATATCCTGGTGATCCCTTACGCCATGGGCATGGGGCTTGACTTTACCGATAACGGACCGGTGTTTGAAAAACCCCTCATTGGTGTGGATGAGCCATTGAAAAGGCTGAACCCCGATCCTGAAAAACTGCAGTATATCTACAATGCCATTGACAGAATATTACAAACACCCGGTAACACTACCCCCCTGATAGGATTTTGCGGTGCACCGCTCACCGTTATGCTGTTTATGATACAAGGACTGGGTACCCGTTCAAATTTCACCGATGCCGAACGGTTCTTTTTCAAAGAGAAGGAGCTGACCAGAAAGATGGCGGAAGCGGTAACAGAATTGACCATTGAATACGCCCTGCAGCAGGTAAAGTATGGTGTATCTGCGTTTCAGTTGTTCGACACCCACGCCGGCAATGTGCCTTTCGCTTATTACCAGGAAGTTTTTATGCCGTCGGTGAAAAAGATCGCCGATGCCGTAAGGGCAACAGGAACTCCTTTTATTTTCTTCCCCAAGGGGATTGGTGCCGGGATACAGGATATCAATCATGATCTGTGCGATTTTCTGAGCATTGACTGGCAAACATCCCTGTTTACCGCCCGAAAACTGGTGGATAAAAACGTGGGTCTGCAGGGAAACCTGGATCCCAGGGTACTCTTTGCCGATGAAAAAGCCATCCTGGATGAATTACAGAATTTTATCCCTTTTCACCAGGAGGAATCAAAATGGATCTTCAACCTGGGCCATGGACTGGTACCGGGCATTCCGGTAGAAAACGTTAAGTTGGTGGTAGATTTTGTGAAACAGGGTAAGTGGTGAAAGACGATTATGAGTTATGGATTTTGAATTATGAGTCCACTCCGAAAAGTACAATACCCCCCGTCCCCCTAAGAGGGGGAGCTCGCAACCTATTGAATTTATGCGAGTTATAAAGGAAAGTTTTATCAATAGCATTTAAAAAAGACTTTTTAGTGTGGACTCAATTATTTATTCTGAATGGATGGTGAGCGGGTCGGAAAATGTCGATTTTGATTCTTTCGCAGCACATTGGTAATTAATATTATCAGAACAATCGAAATTACTGGCCTACGACCCGGTGTGTGCTCAGGGTCAGAGACCCTGAATAGCGATTGAACTGATTGATTTAACCAAACTAATGGCGCTGCGAGCAGTTGTTTTACATAGCTAAATATTTCATGACAGCGCAATTGGATCTTGCGTTGAGACTGTTTCATATTATAACTAAATTCTACTGGCAAGAAAGCGGATAAATATAAAATTATCTACTGCACAAGAATAACTAACAATTCCTAAAAAATAACTTTAGAGTATGAATACATCATACCTTAAAAAATACAATAAACCCGGGCCGCGCTACACCAGCTATCCGCCTGCGACTTTTTTCCATACAGGCATTGGATGCGATCATTACAAGGGTATGCTCAAAGCCTCCAACTATGAACAGCCCGAAAATATTTCCATTTATATTCATGTACCATTTTGCAGGCAGCTCTGTCATTTTTGCGGCTGCAACACGTCCTGTTTTCCCGATATCCGGGTTATTGAACGGTACTTCAAAGCACTTATTGAAGAAATAAGATCTGTATCGTCGCGACTTGATACGCACAGACCCCTTACACAAATCCACTGGGGAGGAGGAACGCCCAATTCAGTTGAACTGGAATACATTGAGAACGTGATGAACGAACTGCTCAGCATATATACTCCAACACCCAAAGCTGAGATCGCCATGGAATGTAATCCGGCCTATCTGGAGCCTGAACATATCGACAGGCTCGCAGCCATGGGTTTTAACAGGCTTAGCCTGGGGATACAGGACTTTAACGAAGATGTGCTCATGCAGGTTAACAGAAAACCATCACTGCATCCTGTTGAAAAGCTCATCGAACGTATGAAAGCCAACAACATGGATGGTGTGAATATGGACCTGATCTACGGTCTGCCGGGCCAGACATCCGATTCATTCCGCCAAACCATTGAAAAAGCTATCTCCCTTGCACC
>SLIL01000272.1 GCA_007135645.1 Bacteroidales bacterium | reverse complement strand
TTTTGGCGGCAATCTGTTGAGAACGCTCATACCAACCGGTGTTCCAGCTTCTGATAAGCCCTCTGCCCCACTCTTCTTCCAGCACGTTTTCAAGATGAGGTTTTGTAGTAAGGGGCATTACTCCCAGTGAATTGCCGTCGAGGTAGATCAGGTCGGAATCAGGCAGATTGAACTTTTCACGAAAATGCCTCAGAGGATCTTGGGCATCCAGTTTTTGTGCGTGCTTTTTGGAAAAAATATCCATTAAAAACGATTTATGGCGGTTTTACTCAGAGAGAATTTCCAAGACAATGGGAAGCATATCTTTTACCCAATAGCTGTACATCAACCCGGAAGGATGCAGATTATCGGGAGCAAGCAGCTCAGGCCTGGTGGCCGCTTCGCGCGAAATGGCTGTAACATCAATCCAGGCAACCCCAGCCTTTTCGGCCTCCTCCTTATTGACGGCATTGAATGCATCAATTTCCCTGGCGATCTGCTCCCTGTCACGTCCATGGGCAAAAGGGGTCACTCCCCAGTCGGGTATGGAAAGGACAATTACCCTTGCATTGTCGCCTCCGGCAAAGTCAATGGACTGTTGCAGCAGGGCTACAAACTCGGGCCGGTAGTTCTCCGGGGTACGGCCACGGTATTGATTGTTCACCCCGATAAGCAATGTTACCAGATCATAGGGAGGGTTTAGGGTAGCCCCGTCAATGGCAACAGAGAGTTCATCGGTGGTCCATCCGGTTCGTGCAATTATGGTTACAGGGTTGAGGTCAATGCCATGCCTGAGCAGGCTATCTTTGAGCTGAACAGGGTACCGCTGATTTTCCGCAACCCCCTGCCCAATGGTATAAGAATCCCCCAGGGCAAGGTAACTATGGGCTGGAAAGTTATTATTCGTTTGGTTGTTTTGCGGTAATTCCATCTCTTCGGATTTGCATCCAAAAGTAAGCACAAACAGCAAAATTGTTGTAATAAAAATATTTTTCATAGACTTTGCTTCTTTACTCAGATTAAACAAAAGGACAGGCAAATGGTTTTTTAGGATAGAGATTGAGCCTGCTTTAAAATAACAATACCTCCCAGCCTCCTAAAAGGGGGAGCTCGCAATCAATTGAAGTTGTGCGAGTTAACAAGGGGTGTTTTTTAATAACATTTTAAAAACGAGATTACGGAGTGGGTTCAGGAATTAAAATCAATAACTAAAAATCACATAAAAAAATTGACATGAAAATGACAGGTTTCACATTCAAAACAAGTGCATTATTCACAGTAGCTCTGTTTTTGCTGGCCATCCACATGCCTTCCAGCATCATTTCCCAGCCTTCTGTAACACACAAGATCATTGATGCCCGTGTGAGCAGTGAGTTAACCAACTTCCGCATTGTGCAGGTGGTGGAAAACCTGGAACACCCCTGGGCTGTATCCTGGCTTCCCGATGGCCGTATGGTGGTAACAGAACGCCCCGGACGCATGCACCTGATCGATCTTGAAAGAAACAGGGTAACCCAATTGCGCAACCTTCCCCCTATCCATTACCAGGAAGATCAGCGCACTGCACCCCAGGGAGGGAGCCAGGCCGGATTGCTGGATGTTGTGGTACATCCCCAATATGAAGCCAACCGCTGGATCTATTTTACCTACTCCAGCCCCGGCGATCCCGATGGCGTGCAGGCTCGCCGGTCAACTGGCACTGCCCTTGCCCGTGCCAGGCTCAATGCCGATGGTACCGACCTTACGGACCTGGAGACCATATATACCTCTATGCCACGAACCCAACCCGGAAGACACTACGGATCGCGCATTGTTTTCCCGGGAGATGGTACGGTTATTTTTTCCATTGGAGACCGTGGGCTCAGACAACCTTCACAAGACCTGAGTGATCCTGCCGGATCTATGATCAGGCTGCTGGAAGACGGAGGTGCTGCCCCTGACAATCCCTTTGTGGGCATGCCTCCCGGCAACATCAGGCCCGAGATCTTTTCCTTTGGACATCGCAACAACCAGGGACTGGCCATTAACCCGGTTAACGGAGAGATCTGGACCACTGAACACGGTCCCAGGGGTGGTGATGTTCTTTACAGGGTTGAGAAAGGCAAAAACTATGGCTGGCCCCAGGTAGCCTATGGCCGCGAATACTCCACCGGTGAACATATAGGTATCGGCCGCTCGGCCCCGGGAGTAGAACCGGCCAAATATATCTGGGAAGAATCCATGGCCCCCTCAGGGCTCACCTTTTATTTTGGAGAACCATTCTCAGTTTGGAATGAAAACCTGTTTGCCGGCGCACTGCTCAAGCAGGAAGTTTACAGGCTGGTGATAGAAGACGGCGAAGTGACCCATAAAGAAACGCTCATCAAAGGAAAAATTGGCCGTATCAGGGATGTGAGAGTTGGGCCTGACGGGTTTATCTACCTGGCTACCGATGAGGGTGTTGGTGGTATCTACAGGCTGGAACCGGTCAATTAAGTTTTGAGTCCACTTTGAAAGGTGCAATACCCCCCAGCCCCCTAAGAGGGGGAGCCCGCAACCTATTGAATTTGTGCGAGTTGGTTAGGGATATTTTTTTAATAGCATTAAAAAAAAAAGAGTTTTCGCAGTGGACTCAACTTTTAAACAACAAACAGTTTACAAACTTAAAGATTGAAAATTAATTCAATAATTATCTCTATTTCATAAAGCTATGAGTTATTATTTCAGTGCCCGCTTAAAAAATACTTCATGGGACAAAGCCATTGAGCTTGCCACAGAAGAATTAAAAAAAGAAGGATTTGGTGTGCTTACCCAAATCAATGTGAAAGAAACCCTGAAGGTAAAGATTGATGCCGATTTCAGGCCCTACATCATCCTGGGTGCCTGCAATCCCCATTTTGCCCACAAAGCCCTGTTGGCTGAAGATAAACTGGGGGTGTTCCTGCCCTGCAACGTGGTGGTAGAACAACATGAGGACGGCACCGTGGAGGTTTCCTCTGTAGATCCCCATGCCATGATGGCATCGGTTACCAATCCAGCCCTGGAAGAGCTTGCCGGTGAAGTAAGGGAAAAAGTGCAGCGGGTTATTAATGGTGTTGCCGCTTCAGAGCAATAATAATTGCCTGCAAGAAAACGCCAATTACTATGTTCGGCTTTGATGCTTTCTTATCAGGCACTCAAAAAAAACACGAGTTTTCTTGCAAAGACTAATTGGAATACTGATGGGTAAAACCTGTCAGAAAGCATACATCCGGTGAAAAAGCTCCTTTAAATCGGTATCCAGCTCCGGATGATCATGGATCAGGATGTTTATGAGGGCTTCGCCCCCTGCATAAAACGTGGTGCGACTGTAAGGTTTTTTTCTGCCTACCTGGTTTTCGGGCAGGTTCAGATGTTTTCGCATCTTGTTTTCAAGGTAAAGGGCAAAGCCCTCTTTCCATTCCTGCCAGAGCATGTACTGATAATCCTCATCCTTGAGGATTTCGGCCATTTCTTTTCTCAGCTCTTCAACCTTTTTGCGATCCCCTTTGCGGGCAGCCTTCAGGTAGTTGCCATACGTTTTTACAAACCATTTTTCTTCATAAGGAAATGGGTAATTGATCTCCCACATATAATCGCCAGCTTCCATTGACTTTTGGGCAAGAGGTAACCGGGCCCTGAGATCCTGTTCTACGGTATGCCACTGATGGCAGTGGACAAACTCGTGAAAGATGGTAACATATCCTTCGGGAGTATCAAACACCTCCCCTGTTACCACACAGGCGCACCGATTATCGTAAAAAGCAAGCGGAAAAGCAGCCCGTGTCCCTTTGGGCACTTTCATCTCGATCTCTTCATGGGCTACCAGGTGATAGTAGCTTTTGGTTTCGTCCAGGTCAAAGACAAACAGCTGATTGTCTTTGCCAATGGCAATGGGATACAACCCTTTAACAAAGGGATGCACCCCTTCCAGGCTGTCGCGGTATTCAAATACCCTTACCAGTTGGTTTTTATATGTAAGGGCCACCCGGTCGGGGGTTTGTGCCGGACTACCTGCAAGCTGCCCCACCAACAGCATCATCAGAAGAAACATACGGAAACCGCCAATACGGTTCTCTTTGTTTCCTGAGCTCTGTTGATGTTTATTATGCTTGTGGCAGGTGCTTTCCATTGTTTTGATAATTGATTATGACAGATGCAGTGAGCCCCGGATTAAAACGGATTCAATCCAGCCAGCAGCAAAAATAATAAACTTTTCTCAGGTTTCCATAGCTTTCCGTGCTTGTTTAACTTGATCCCAAAAGATAAATCCTTAACAACCATTTGTGTGTTTGGCATTTTTTATACATTTGAAGGTGCAACCTCATTTCGCCATAAAAGGAATAAAATGAGACAATCAATCTATGCACCAGAAATGACTCTTTTGAAGTTATACTGCTCCGGAAACCGGTAGTAGTTTTGAATAAACAAGTTGAATGTGCGAAATTCTCAGAAATGGGTTTGTAAAGAGATATCGGTTCTGTAACAACCAATTGTTAATAAGCAAATTGAAACCATGGCATGCATTCAATCTTCAACCATTTTGCATAAAGGAATTCAACCATAGCAAAACTTTTGAGTCACACACTGCTTGTCATGTAAAAAATGAGACGGATGATTATTATTCGCAGCAAGGCAAATAATTCAGCAGGAATATTAATGGCGGGCTTTCCTGCATTCGCGGGACACGCATCTAACCTGTTAATCAATTTATGAAAAGATGACACGAAGCACTTTTGTTATAGCTACGGGATTTGTTCTTCTCTGGAATTCGGGATTCATCGGAGCAGAATACGGGCTTCCTTACGCCGGGCCTTTCACTTTGCTTTTCTGGAGATACCTTGCATTAACTTTTATAATTTTCTTCTACTTACTGGCAAGAAAGCGTTTTCGTTGGGTGGGTTGGAAAGTAGCGGCAACCAATATGTTGATAGGGTTTTTGGCTCACGGCTTGTGGCTTGCTTGTGTATTGCTGGCGATGGACTACGAGGTTCCTGTGGGGATTGTGGCTTTAATTGTGGCACTACAGCCTTTGGCTACCGGAGCACTATCAGGTTTAGTTACTGGTGAGCGGACAAATCTCTTCCAATGGTTGGGACTGATACTGGGTTTTCTGGGTGTTGCAATTACTGTAAGCTTTCGAATGGATTTTGAAAGCTATACATCAGTTTTTGGATATCTGATCCCTTTGGTATCTGTTATTGGAATCACTACTGCAAGTCTTATCCAGAGGCGTATGGAGATAAAAAACAAACCCCATAAATTGCCCATCGATCTGACGCTGTTTTATCAAAGCCTTGCCACTGCTTTAGCTTTGGCTCTGCCTGCTATTTTCATTGAACGATTATCCACCCAATGGACCCCGGAATTTATCTATGCCATGGTTTGGCTGATTCTTGCTGTTTCACTGGGAGCATATGGTATGATGTGGCTTTTGATCGAACGTATAGACGCCACCCGCGTAGCCAGTTTGTTTTACCTGGGGCCTCCTGTAACCATGTTTATGGCCTGGGTAGCTTTTGGAGATAAGGTGCAAACCATGGATATTGCAGGTCTTTCTATTGTGTTTGTTGGAATATTGTTATCCAATCTAACAAAAACCTCTGTAGAAAAATGACACCTCCATGATTAAGCTTTAAACACACACGAAGATGATTATTTGGACAGCCAACTGTTAATTAAAGCAATACAGAAATTCTGGAGGTTTCATCTGGATAACTTAATCAAATTATAATCAGGGAATCCTTCTTGTTGTAAAAGGCTTGTTTATTTCATAATACTACAGCGCCGATAACTGCACCTCCGTTTCCTGCTCCTGGAATTGAATGTCCTGCAGCTGTTCCATCAGGCGGTCGCGGATCACAAAAAATTCATCGAAGTAATCTTCGTGCAGGGGGTCGGCACTGGGAAATTCTTCCCTGCGATGATCCACCTGCTGCCCGTTTTTCCAGAACCGGAAGCAAACATGCGGGCCGGTGGCCAGGCCGGTCATTCCAACATACCCGATCACATCGCCCTGCTGCACCCTCACCCCCGGCCTGATGCCCCTGGCAAAGCGCGACATATGCAGGTACTGGGTTTCATAAACGGAATTGTGGCGAATTCTTACATAGTTCCCGTTGCCTGAGGTATAATGTGCGCGGGTAACCACCCCATCACCTACTGCATAAATAGGCGTGCCTGTGGGAGCTGCATAATCAGTTCCATAATGGGGTCTGCGGGTGCCCAGCACCGGATGCAGGCGGCTGTGAGAGAAGCCACTTGTTACGCGTCCGAACTTGATGGGTGCTGCCAGAAAGACCTTTCGCAGGTTCTCGCCCTCAGGACCAAAATAACCTGAAACAGTATCGCTCTCGTATTTAAAGCCGTAGATATCCCTGCCATGATGAGAGAAATAGATGGCATCGATACGGCCGATCCCGACTGACTCTTCCCCTACGAAGTTTTCTTCGTATACCACTTTGAATTTGTCGCCCCGCTGAATACGGTAAAAATCCACTTCCCACGCCAGGATCTCCGACATTTTGATGGCAAGCTCAGGGTTCAGGTTGTTTTGCGTGAGGGTGGCCCAAAGCGAAGAATGAATAATCCCTGAAGCTGTTCCGGATACCGGGGTAATTTCTTTTTCATTGCGCGAAATGGCAAGGGAGTCGGAGAAATCCACCATTAAATAATCGGTATTAGAGATATCGTAGGCAAAATAGCGTATCTGCGGGATGCTGTCCATGGAAAGATAAACCCTGTATGTATTGCCTGCCCTGATGCGACGTGGGTCAAAAATATCGCGCATTTCCCTGACAAGCCGATCTATCATTACTGCACTGAGATCATATTGGGACAGGATATGGCCAAGAGTTTGCCGGTTTCGCACCTGCTGATGCTCAACAAGGTAATTTTCGAATGCAATGCCGTATTCATCATACAAAATGACTTCAACTACCTCTTCAAACTGTTCGGCCTCACCTTCAACCGGATGGGCATTTTTCATAAAAGACCATGCGGCAAACACTACCACAGCAATGAAACCTAAAAGAACCGGGTATTTATATTTTTTCAATCCATTCATATTTATGTATATTAATCTGTAACCAATTCAAATTTACGAAAAAAGCTGTAATTGCATGATTTACTTCCCAAGCTTGTTTACAGCATTCTCAATGCGGGCAATCACCTCATCTTTGCCCAGGTATGCCATGATCTCCTTCAGATCAGGGCCCATTCCTGCTCCAACCAGCGAGAGACGCAGGGCTATCATCAATTTACCTGCCCCCACTCCCGTGGACTCCATAAAATCGTGCAAAGCCTTGTCCAGTGATGCAACACTGAAATCGTCCAGCTTTTGCAGGGCTTCCACAAGATTTTTCAATATATCAGGAGTATCTTCCTTCCATTTTTTTTCCACGGTTTTTTCATCATAACTTGATGGCGGGATGAAAAAGAAGTGTGCCTGATCCCATATCTCGTGCACGAAATTCACCCTGTCCTTAACCAGCGACACCACTTTTTCCACCTTTTCGATGGGTTGATGGCAGGCTTTATCTTTGAGCAAAATATCAAAAAGTTGGGCTACTTCGCGGTTGTTTTTTTTGAGCAGGTACTGGTGATTGAACCAGATGGCTTTGGCAGGATCAAACTTTGATCCCGACTTGCCAACCCGCTCCAGGGAGAATGTGTCAATGAGCTCCTCCATGGAAAAAATCTCCTGCTCTGTACCGGGGTTCCAACCCAGCAATGCAAGCATATTCACGAAAGCATCGGCAAAATAGCCTGTTTCACGGTATCCCGAGGATACTTCTCCACTATTGGGATCGTTCCACATAAGAGGAAACACCGGAAAACCAAGCCGGTCGCCATCACGCTTGCTCAACTTGCCGTTACCATCGGGTTTCAACAACAAGGGAAGATGGGCAAAGGCAGGCATTTGCTTTTCCCATCCCAGGCTTCTGTAAAGCATCACATGCAAAGGCAACGAGGGCAGCCATTCCTCTCCCCTGATCACATGAGAGATCTCCATCAGGTAATCATCCACCACGTTGGCCAGATGGTACGTGGGCATCCCGTCGCTTTTGAACAAAACCTTATCATCCAGCAACGAACTGTTTACTTTTACAGTGCCCCGGATAAGATCCTCCATTACGATTTCCTGGTTTTCAGGCATTTTAAACCTTACAACATAAGGCTCGCCTGAGGCCAGCAACCTTTGAGTTTCTTCCGCTGACAAAGAAGTAGAATTCCTCATCTCCTTGCGGGTGGTGGCATCGTATTGCGCATTGACTTTTTGCGCTTCCATTTTTTTGCGCATGGCCTCCAGCTCTTCAGGGGTATCGAAAGCATAATAGGCATTCCCGGATTCAATGAGTTGCTCAGCATATTTCCTGTAAAGTTCTTTGCGCTCTGATTGACGGTAGGGTGCATGCGGACCATCTTTTCCCGGCCCTTCATCCCAGTTTATACCACACCATTTCAGGGACTCCATTATGTATTCTTCAGCACCGGGTACAAACCGGGTTTGATCGGTATCTTCAATGCGCAATAAAAAATCACCACCCTGCTTCCTGGCAAATAAATAATTATACAACGCTGTTCTTACTCCTCCAATATGCAATGGCCCGGTTGGGCTGGGCGCGAATCTTACTCTTACTTTTCTTTCTGACATGTTGACTTATAAGGTTTTAATGACCGATTTTTCTCTTTTGTGAAAGAGTCTGCCATATATATTATTGGTACTTAAACAAGATGAACTCCAACCATGCGGTTTTATTGTAGTTTACGCAAAATAGTCCCAAGGGTTGCCATCTTTAATTCAAAGTGCAAAAAAACGAAAAATCGCCCAATCAGGCGCATTCTTTACGATTATTTTAAGATACCTGGGAGGATAACCAAGGATAACAAAACCAAAAAAGAAATGGATTAATTAAAGGTAGAGATATTGCTACAAACCGGGGATGTAATGGAATTTTTCCATGGATCATAAACAGTCGTAAAGGTTCGCTCAAGGCGAAAATCGTATGTCTTTTCACCAAGCACAAACTCCACTTCAAACATCACTTCAAACACCTGGCCACCTGACACGTAAGGTTCAAGGACTACCCAGAAATTCCCGATGTAAACCTCATAAACAGTATGGCAATCAAAGCACCAGTAAAAATCAGGGTATTCAAAGTCTGAAGGAGCAATATAGGGGATATAGAATTGATCATCGTCATCTGAAACCTCCACCACATCACCCGCTGGCTTTACATTGCTGATGTCAACAGAAACATCCCGGATGGTGTCAAGATTGGGATTGTGGATCCTCACATCAAAACCATAAAGAAAAGTTCCATTGGCCAGGCACCATACATCAACCCTGGTCATTGCCAATTCAATTTCCACAGGAGGCCTCCCGGCATTGCCATACAATAATGCCTCAGCAACCGGATCCTGATCATCGCAACTCACAACAATCATGGCCACAAAAACAACTAGTAGTTTCAATATGTTATTCTGATCAAACTGCATAAGGCTCTTTAATTCATCATTAAAAAAAGGTTTTCCAGATAACTAAAACTCAAATATCAAACCCACCTCATGCCTGGAGAAGGGAGGATACCCGTCAAAAATATTTAGTGCAAAGCTGGAAGAGGCCTTCAGACCGATCCTCCAGTTTGCAGGCAAAAAATATAATCCAAATTCACCCATGGCATTGCCCACGGTGAGATCATCTGACTCAAACCCATCGAAAGTAACAGCTGCTCCTTCAAACCCTCCGAGCAGGAACAGCTCAAAAGCCCATATCCTGATTTTGGGCCCTGCACCAATGTAGTAGCTGAATACCCCTACCCTGTCATGGCCAAAATGTGATACCGCATCATCATTCAGGCTGAGTGATCCGATGGAGATCCCGAGGTTCATTGCCAGGTAGCTGATAAACATGGATGTACTCAGGCTGATTCCTCCACTTCCTGCAATATTTTGCTCAAAGTTCAGCGTATTGAGGCTCATCTCCATATAGGACAGGTTCAATGTTGAGTAATTATACTGCCTGAACAAAGAAGAGGATGTCCTTTCTGTTTGCTGTTGCACAGCGGCTGGTTCCCTAGGCTGCACCTGCTGTTCCTGCCTGGGCTCCTGCTGTGGTTGCCTGCTCCTGCGATGTTCTTCCAGCGCCAGGCGATGTTGCTCACGATCATAAATCAAAAGCTGCTCATCGGTTAAGCCGGCTTCAATCCTGGTCTCCTGTCCTTCCCTGATGACCACATCACCACTTATGCCACCCTGTCCTGCCAGATCGCCCTCATATCTGTAAGTGCCTGTTTTAAGCCCCTCAATCAGTGTTGTACCCTGCCATTGATTTACCACGTTGCCCCGGGCATCCTTTAGTATAAACCCAATGTCGGGGTGACCTGAGATAAACCTCAATGAGCCTTGCCTGGCCAGGAGAAGTATGTTTCTTGACATTTCACCGCCCCGCTCCATTACAAATCTTTCCTCATGCACCTGGTATCCCTCTTTCTCAACGATCATGCGGTAGGTTCCGGGGGCAAGCAGAATCTCACTTTCACCGGTATATTCTCTTTGATTGATCAGAACACTGGCATCAGCAGGCTCTACTGTAAGATACAGGATCCCTGTAATACGCTCAAGCTCAAAGGAAAAATTATTTTCTCCATTTTCTTCAACTACAACGGTGGTTTCCAGATCAGCATACTCACTGAGGGTAAATCTGATATTGTAGGTACCGGGAAAAAGAAAATCCTGGAAAATGGTGGTACGGGGTTGCCTTACATTGTTGATATACACGGTGGCACCGGGAGGATTGGTGCGCAGGGTAATAATCTCTTCATTAATACCTTCCAGCTGAAACCGGAACAGGGTATTGGTTTCTGTGATATCCACTGTTTGTTCAATTACACGGTATCCTGGCTTTTCTATCCTGACAAGCTGCTCGCCGCGGGGCAGACTGATGGTTTGATCCAGTGGAAATACCTCACCATCGATCCTGAGCACCGCATCGGGATGGTTGTCAACAATAACATTCACCGGGATCACATCCAGGTTGCCTGCAATACCTTTGGAGGTAACGATAAGATTGTATACCCTGTTCTCCTGCGCCGGCTCAGGCATAGCCACATCAAGAGGCAAAAATCCTTCTACCATCAGGCGGATCCTGCGCTCACGGGGCGGAATATAAAGCCAGTATCCTTCTTCCTGGTGCACCATATCTACAATACCCAGGTTGGAATCGAACTTCATACCCTGAATGTTGGTAATAACCTTTACAATGGCACAAGGCTCATCATTTACCGAGCGTTTGGGGTATCTGATGGCAGCCAGGTCAGTAGGATCTGCCCTGAATTCCCGGACATCAAATTCCTGAGAATAAGTTACCGATGTGAATCCAACGATAAGGAAGAGAAAAAAAACAGCCAGAGATCGCATGCAACAAAAGGTAAATCAGTATGACAAATGAAAAATTCAGCAGCACAGGAGGTTTGTTTTTTTCTATATTTAGCAAATTTAGCTTTTTTTTGATCAAACCTGACAAAAAAACCATTTAAAAATGTACCTTAGAGAATCAATTTTAATCAACCAGTCCGAACTATGAAGCTAAAAGTCCGGTTTTTCTTAACCACAGCGGCAATGCTTGCATTGGTTATTCTTTTAAACATGCGATGGGGCCAGGTACCTGCCCTGGGAAAATTTTTAGATCCGGTAAAGGGCATCTGGCAAAATGCACTGATACCTGACATACCTAAAAGCAAGACCATTGCCATGCAGGGACTTGCAAATGAGGCAACCATTGTATTTAACCAGAGAGGGGTTCCTCATATTTTTGCAGAAAATGATTACGATCTGTTTTTTGCTGCCGGCTATGCTACTGCTATGCACCGGCTTTGGCAGATGGATTTTACCACCCGGGCATCCATGGGAAGGATTAGCGAGGTAATTGGCGAAAGTGCTCTGGAATATGATCGGTACATGCTACGCCTTGGAATGCTTTATGGTGCAGAAAAGATGCTTGAAGCCACAAAGGATGACAAGAAGACCATGACCGCTCTCCATGCCTATACCGATGGAGTGAATGCATGGATTGCATCTCTTGAGAAAAAACATTACCCACTTGAGTACAAGCTACTTGATCATACTCCTGAGCTTTGGTCTCCCCTGAAGTCGCTTGCTCTTGGAATGAATATCAGCCGCACCCTCACCGGCGGAAGTTCAGCCGCAAGGATGACTTACCTGAAAGCTGCCTGGGGCAAAGAGGCAGTGCTGGCATTGTACGACAATGTGCCAGCTGATTTGCAACCTGTAACAGGAAGTGTAAAAGAATGGAACATCGCACTTGAGCCCCCCGCAAAGCCAACACAGAAATTCATCCCCCAGTTTGTATTTAACAATCTTATTGAATCTTCCAGCCCCGAGATTGGAAGCAACAACTGGGCAGTATCAGGCGATCGAAGCGCCTCTGGAAAACCCCTGTTTGCCACCGACCCCCATCTTTCCCTTACGTTGCCCTCCATATGGTATGAGATACAACTCAATGCACCGGGAATAAACACTTATGGTGTTACTTTTCCGGGAGTTCCTTCGGTGATTATGGGGTTTAATGAGCAGATAGCCTGGGGAAATACCAATACGGGCAATGAAGTACTGGATATTTATGAAGTTGAGACCAATGAAGAATTCACCCACTACCTGCATGATGGGAAATGGCTACCGCTTACTTTCAGAATTGAGCAGATTGAAGTAAAAGGGGGTACAACCATAACCGATACTGTGGCATACACCCATCATGGCCCCATAGTTTACAGGGCCGGGGAAACCCCATTTTCACCGATGGTACCCGTTTCTCACGCCATAAGCTGGACAGCTCATGAAACAGGTAATGTAGTTGCTCCCTTGCAAAAAATAAATACTGCCGGCAATATTGGAGAATTCCGCTCAGCACTGAGCACCCTGAACTCTCCAACCCAAAGCTATGCCTTTGCATCCGTAAGCGGGGATATTGCCATGCAGCTCAATGGACTGTGGCCACTGAAATGGAGGCATCAGGGAATGTTTATTTCCGATGGCCGCCAATCTGCTCATAACTGGCAGGGTTTCATCCCATTTGATAAACTCCCCCGGGAATTTAACCCCCCGAGAGGATTTGTAAGCTCAGCCAATCAGCACCCCACCTTTAACAATTACCCGGTTTATCATGGCTGGTGGTTTTCAAGCCAGGCAAGAGCAACCATTATTAATCATAAACTTGAATCGTTGCACAGTGCCACTCCCCAGGATATGAAAAACCTTCAGCTGGATGCAACAAACTTCTGGGCAAACAAGTACCTTAGCCAGATGCTGGACTCACTAAATGCATTTTTAAAGGAAAATCAGCAAAACCAGGAAATTGAACTTCGGGACGATCTGACCGATTACGCAAGCTTGTTGCTGGGCTGGAACCGCATCAATCATGCAGAAAGCATTGAGGCAACCATTTTTGAGTCATGGAGAAGTGAGATCAGAGAACAGCTATGGCAGGATCTTATGGAACCAGTAAAAGATTTCAGGCCCATGTATCCATCTGCTGATATTACTTTCAGGGTGCTTTTCCATGAAGAACCCGTATCGGTTTATAAAGACCTTCATGGCAAAACCCCGGAATCGTCCAGTATCCTTGCTGCAACCTTCAGCAAAGCAATTGATAATCTGGAGGAACGGCATGGTGAATCAAGAGAAGCATGGCAATGGTGGAGAGTTAACGGAAGCACGATCAATCATTTGCTGAATATCGGTGCCCTAAACAACCCCAGGCTTAGAACTGGTGGCAGCAGCGAATCGCCCAATGCTATATCAAGGCAACACGGCCCCTCGTGGCGAATGGTAACCCAGATGACTACTCCGGTAAAAGCATGGGGGATCTATCCGGGCGGACAAGCCGCCAATCCTGCAACTCCGGGATACAATGCATTTGTTGATGACTGGGCAAAAGGAAATTATTACGAACTTACATTGTACAGAAACAAGGAACATGCAGTTTCTGAGAATGAAAATATCATAACTTTGCTGCCTGCAAAATAAGGTTCTCCTTTTCGCTGATAATAGCCACAGAATCAGATCATAATACCTTAGGCAACAGCAATTGATACTAAATAATTCCCCGAATAATAACAGGCAGATTAAAACACAAGAAAATGAAGTGGATCATAGTAATCATCGTAGCGTATGTTTTGCAGCAGTTCTTACCCTGGTGGAGCATTGCTATCGCAGGTTTTTTATTTGGTTTTATAATACCACAGGGAACAAGAGCAGCCTTTTTTAATGGCTTTGCAGGATTGTTTATCTTGTGGGGCGGTATTGCTTTGTATGTATACATTGCCAATGATGCCCTGCTGGCCAACCGGTTGGCAGATCTTATGTCACTGCCTCATGGCCTGCTGATGGTATTGATCACAGGCCTTATCGGGGGTCTTACCGGTGGTTTGTCATCCCTTTCAGGCAAATACCTTCGGATTATGATCAAACCCTGATTCTATTGACTTTTACACACTTACACTTAAAATAAATCATCATGACAAAAAAACTTACCCTTTTCATTTACGCTTTGGTTTTTATCATTCCACTGCACGCACAATGGAATGAGGATGCTGCGATCAATAAACGCATCAGCAACTTAACAGGCGATCAGACACTACCCAAAATAAGCAAAGGTCCTGACGGAGATTATTTTATTGGTTACTTCTCGCAGGAGAACAACAATTACAATGTGCGGCTTCAAAAACTTGACCACAAAGGAAATATCCTTTGGCCAGAGAATGGAATTTTGATCAGTGACCATGAATCCATGACCTGGATCACAGACTGGGACATGACTGTAGATCATGAAAATCATGCTGTTATCACATTCCAGGATATCCGCACCGGGGATAATAATACAGTAGCCTATCGCATCAGTCCTGAGGGGGATTTTGTATGGGGGGAGGATGGCATTATGCTTTCTTCCACTGCAAATTTTGATGTTTCACCCATCGTTGCCATTACCCATTCCAATAATGCTGTTTTTGCCTGGCAATCCAATAACAATATTATCATGCAAAAAATAAACACTGCAGGTGAAAAGCAATGGGGCGAATGGGGATTAACCATGACGGATCCAACCATAAGGTTTACATGGCCGCAGCTACTTCCGGTGGGGGAAGATGATTTCATCATGAAATATTATCAGGATACGGGACCTTTCAACGCCCCTACCAGAAGACTTTTTGCACAGCGCTACAATAGCAGCGGAGAAGGGGTATGGGATAGCCCGGCCAGCTTATTTATCCAGGGAAGTATTACCGCCTGGACACAGATCCTGCCTATGATCAATGATGGCGATGATGGCTTTTTCATGGCATGGCATGACTATACCCAGTCAGGCACTATTGCTTCTCCCAAGATCCAGCATGTATCCAGCACCGGGCAGGTCTCATTTGGCGAAAATGGTCTGCTTCTTTCCAACAGGGATGATTTTAACCAGTTGACCCCCGTCATTACCATGCCACCACTTGCCGACGGGGCAACCTATATTTACTGGGATGAGACGAATGGTGCCCAGAACCAGTGGGGCATTTATGGGCAAAAAGTATCTGCCACAGGTGAATTGCTCTGGGGAGAAACAGGGAAGATGATCTTTCCGGTTGACGGACAGAATCTTTCGGTAGAGCAGGTGGTTTCAGTGGATGATGAAGTTATCCTTTTATATTCATTCGCCCTTGGGGCATCAGCCAGTAGCATCAGGGCTGCGAAACTGGACAAAACCGGGCAATTCTCATGGGAGCCGGAGTTTGTTTACGTAAGTTCTGCCTCATCCAGCAAAAGCAACATTGTTGTATCGGAATTTGACCAGTCACAATGGGTACTTGCGTGGAAAGATGGCAGAGATGATAGTCCTAATATTTTTGCTCAAAATTTCACTCCCGAAGGCACCCTTGGCCCTGTTGAAGAGGAAGAAGAATACACCCTCACCCTTATTGCAATCCCGCATGAAGCCGCAACCCTTTACGGTGAGGGAAGCTATACTGCCGGCACTGTGATTCCTGTAACCGCTGAACTTTTAGGCGATTACCAGTTTTTACACTGGAAAAAAGACGGAGAGACCATTGGTTACGAAATGAACTTTGAATATACCATGCCAGCAGAGAATGTAACCCTGGAAGCCCATTTTGAACTCATGAACACGATAAGTGATCCTGACCAGAAAGGCATCAGGTTTTACCCCAACCCTGCAAACACATTCATCAATGTATTTGTATCTGAAGGAAATGGGACCATTACCCTTACCGACATTACCGGCAGAATCGTTTACTCTGCCCGGTTCAACCACAACGAGCTGTACCGGATCGATGCATCGAAATTCAACAATGGTATCTACATAATAAAAATTGAAAGCACATCGGAAGTAATGACCGGAAGGGTTTTAATCAGCAATTAGGAGAGAAAACCGGAGAGCAGCTACCACTTCGTAAAAGAAAGGTAGTTGCTTTTGTGTTTAATCCCTGAGTTGAATAATCCGGGTTAATAATGGATAAACACCCTTACAAACATTACAATACCAAACACTACCAATGCCAGCCCTACTGTTTTATTAACCCACATCAACACAGCGATATTTAAAAACCTCCTGATTTTATTTGCTACCAGGCACTTGAGGCTGTCTGTAACAAACACCGTTATAAGGGCAGCCGTAAAAAAACCAACCACCTCCTTAGTGCCGGCACCATACCTGGCACTTACAAAACTCATCACCCCCAGCCAGAATATGAGCAAAAACGGATTCAGGATATTCATAAAAAATCCTTTCAGTATGGTTGATACCACCCCTCCACCTGATACGGTTACTTTTACTTCTATACCTCTTTTGGTGCTTACTTTGTACTTTTTGAAAAACGTAATCACTCCAAAGCCAATCAGGATAAAGCCGCCGGCAATACCTACAGCAAACTGGTTGTTTTCATTCTGCAGAATCTGGATCGCCCCCAGATAGCTAAGCGCAATAAGGGTAAGGTCGCTCAGGGCAATACCCAGTGCAAACATTAACCCGGTCTTAAGTCCTTTGTAAATACTCGTTTGAACCAGGGCAATAAAAGCAGGGCCTATGAGGAATGCAAGGGTTATACCTAGTATTATGCCTTCATATACAGATGTAAACATACAGCAATGCTTGGTTTGACAATGCCTGATCCCTGATAATCATCAGGCTGAATTGCAACGTTTAATAACGGTTAATTCTTTTTGCCGGCTATGTATTCTTCCCACTCTTCCAGTTGCTGCTTTTTCAGCACCCTGGGGAATTTGTTCTGTGCCCCTTCCTTGCCCTTCATCCGCATCCAGTCATAAAAAACAGATGAAGGCAGCACCTCCACAATCACATCCTTAATGGCTGCAATACGCTCAACCCGATAATCATCGTTGAGGATCTTCAGGTTCTCATCAATGGCTTCCCTGAGTTTTTCCTTATCCACAGAAGAATCAGTACCGATGAACCATTTGTGGGCAAACATGCTATCGTACTTTATTCCGGCTACCGTGAACTCGCGCACTTCAATATTCAGCTGGTCTTCGGCCATTTTCACGGCCATGTTCATATTTTCCTGCGATAAGTGTTCACCGCAAAGGTTGAGGAAATGCTTGGTGCGGCCGGTAATAACGATCTCGTTCAACTCCCGCGAAACAAGTTTCACGGTATCTCCGATAAGGTACCGCCACGCCCCGGCACAGGTGCTCAGCAGCAGGGCATATTCCACATCAGGCTCTATCTGTGAAATAGTAAGGGCTTCAGCATCGGGCAACAGGTTTCCTTCGCTGTCAAAGTTTTTGCCATTAAAGGGTACAAACTCCATGAAAAGCCCGTTGTCCAGTACCAGCTGCATGTTATCGGTATTGGGCCTGCTCTGAAAAGCAACAAATCCTTCTGAAGCCAGGTAGGTTTCGATGTAGGTCAGGGGCTTTCCCAGCAGTTTTTCAAATCCTTTTTTATAAGGAGTAAAAGACACCCCGCCGTGGACAAAAATAGAAAGGTTGGGCCAGATCTCATGGATGTGATTTACCTTGTAATGTGCTATGATCTTTTCAATCAGGATTTGCCACCATGCCGGCACTCCCACGATCACACCAATATCCCATTTGGGAGCTTTTTTCACAATCTCATCCAGTTTGGTGGGCCAGTCGCGCTCTTTGGAAATCCGCTTGCCGGGTTTATAAAAATGCTGAAACCAGAAAGGGATGTTTTTAGCGGTAATCCCTGACAGGTCGCCTTCATAATAGGTACCGTTAAACTGCAGGTGTGTGCTACCTCCAAGCATCAGGATCCCCTTTTCAAAAAACTCTTTGGGAAACTCATACCTTGCCAGAGAAAAGATCTGTTTAATGCTGGTCCTTTTTATGGCCCTGAGCATGGATCCTGTAACCGGGATGTATTTGCTGGAAGCTTCTGAAGTACCGGAACTAAGGGCAAAATATTTAACCCTGCCAGGCCAGCAAACATAAGGCTCCCCATTTAATGACCGATACCACCAGTCCTTAAACATCTGGTTGTAATCATGGGTGGGCACCCTTTTCTGAAACTCTGCAACAACATCTTTGCTTTTCAGAATTTCATTGAACCTGTATTTTTCTCCAAAAGCTGTTGAAGATGCTTTTTTAAGAAGTTTTTTAAGTTCTCTCTGCTGCACGAGACCGGGTTCGGAAACCTTGAAAATGGCAGGTATCCGACTGCGCAAGGCAATCGCATTCTTGATCACTGATCCAAGGAAAGGCATAGTTTAGCTGGTTTTGAGTTTATACTGAGTATAAAAGTATTCTATAAGCCTTCTATCCACTCCTTTACCTCTTCGGGCCTGGGAGCAGGCATTTCAAGTTTCAACTTTTTTCGCAATCCACACAGCTGGTTAAATACCTTGTTTGGATTTTCTCCCTTTAAGCTGTCAGGGCTGGTGTACCCTGCTTTTTGCAATACAGGTACCCAATGGGCAGGTACCGTGGTCGCTTCATACCCTGATTGATCTGATTGCACCGTAGAACTCTTCTCTGGCCGCATTTGCGGAAAAAACAACACATCCTGAATGGAGTTGCTGTTGGTCATGATCATGGCCAGACGATCTATTCCTATTCCAAGACCAGCCGTGGGAGGCATGCCGTGCTCAATGGAGCGCAGAAAGTCCTCATCGAGAACCATCGCCTCAGGATCACCGCGACGGGCAAGCTCCAACTGCTCCTCAAACCTGGCGCGCTGATCAACGGGATCGTTGAGTTCGCTGAATGAATTGCAGATCTCCTTGCCATTGCAAATGGCCTCAAAGCGTTCAACAAGTCCGGGCATGCTACGGTGCTTTTTAGCCAGGGGCGACATCTCAATTGGATAATCGGTAATAAAGGTGGGTTGAATAAGCTGAGCCTCACATTTTTCACCAAAGATCTCATCAATGATCTTGCCCCGGCCCATGGTCTCATCTGTCTCAACGCCAAGCTCCCTGGCTGCCTTGCGCATTTCCTCTTCATCCATTTGCGACACATCTACCCCGGTAAAATGTTCGATGGCGCCATACATGGTAAACCGTTTCCAGGGTCTTTTAAAGTCAATCTCTTTATCACCCACTTTTACCCTCGTGGTGCCATGCAAATCAAGAGTGATCTTTTCCACCATCTCTTCCACCAGGTTCATCATCCATTCATAATCCTTGTAAGCCACATAAAGCTCCATCTGGGTAAATTCGGGATTGTGAAACCTGCTCATCCCCTCATTACGAAAATCCTTGGCAAACTCGAACACCCCGTCGTATCCGCCAACAATCAATCTTTTGAGATACAGTTCATTGGCAATACGAAGGTAGAGGGTAGTATCGAGGGTGTTATGGT
>SLIL01000175.1 GCA_007135645.1 Bacteroidales bacterium | reverse complement strand
TCAAAACAAATGGCTTAATTTTGCCGTTAGTGCGGTATACCGGAAACTGATCAATGAAAATTTTTACATGTCAACAGCAAAGTCGAAGAAATATGCAAAAAAGGCCATAAAAGTATTGATGTGGCTTGTTGTATTATTCCTTTCGTTGTTCATCCTCATCACCATCCTTCTTCAGTTTCCCTCGGTGCAAACCCGGCTTGTTACCATGATCACCTCCCAGATCAGCAGCCGGGTTGATACTCCCGTACACATAGACAGGGTTGCCATAAGGTTTCCTAAATCGGTGGGCCTCAAAGGGATTTATTTTGAAGATACCAGAGGAGATACCTTGTTGTATGCAGGCAGCATTTTTGTGGATGTGGGGATGCTGGGGCTGTTTCGCAACCAGGTAAATGTCAACAAGCTGGAGCTGGAGGATGTGGTTGCCAATATGAAGCGCGAACAGCCCGATACCGTTTTTAATTTCCAGTTTCTTGTTGATGCCTTTGCAGGTGATGATCAGCATTTACCGGCTGAAGAAACCATCGAATCAGAAAAGGTTGAACCGGGAAATGGATGGGAAGTCTCAGTGAAACGTGTTCAACTGCAAAATATCCGCTACCTTTTGCACGATCATTTTTCGGGGACAGATCTCCATGTCCAGGTAGAAAACTTCAATACCAACCTTGCTGATGCCGATCTTCTCAGCGAGCGTTATCACACAAGGGAAATAACCCTCACCAAACCCCGGGTGGCTATACGTATGCAACCTCCTGCTGTTATATCCCCTCCTGATACCACTGATACCGGAATGCCCCTGCTTGATATTTTCGTAGAAGCCCTGCATGTTTCTGACCTGCATTTTCTTTTCGACTCCCATGATGGAACCAACATGGATATTAAAGCTTCCCGACTGGAGTTGGAGCCAGAAACAATCCAATTACACAATTTTCTTATAGCCATAAAAACCCTGTCGGCAGACCAATTGACAGCCCATTTCAATTTTCCTGAAACCAGCACAACTGACGAGCCCATTGAACTGCCTCAAACAGATGCACCATTTCAGTTTGATTTTGCCGATATCATGGACTGGGACATTACCCTTGGCCACCTTGCACTTTCCCGCTCATCCTTTTCCATGGTGCAGGGAAAACCATCCCCCTCACCTGAATTCAACCCTGAAAACATTCAACTAAGTGGGATCAACCTGGAATTGAACAATGTGAGGGTCACCCCAAACACACTCAATGCCAGTATCAGAAACACTTCCATGGTATTTTCCGATGCCTTGCAGATCAGGAATCTCCAGACTGACATTGCCTTGGGTAATCAAACCAGGATCAGTGATTTTGCCCTGGATACAGAAATGAGTACCATCCGGTTATCCTTAAGCAGTCCGCAAAGTTTCCTGAAATTTTCTCAAGAAGACCTGGAGCGTTATGAACTGGAGTTTAGCATTACTGAAACCACTATAAAGGAAGACCTCGCCTGGCTTGCCCCGGCTATGAACTCTTTTTATTTCAACTGGCCTGAAAATAGGGGCTTAATGGTTAATATGGCAATCAACGGTTCACTCTCCAATTTGAAAATTGGCCTGTTGCGGCTTAATGCCCCGGGATTCTTTTCGATCAATACACAGGGAGCCATACAAGGATTGCCTCAAACGGATCAGCTGGCAGTGGATATCCCGGTATTGCAGCTCAATGCCATACCCTATCGCTTTTTTACCAACCTGCCCGACACCCTGCAACCTGAAGGTATTACACTCCCGGGTTACATCAGAGCTGAATCTGTAATAAAAGGGTCAATGAAAGACCTTACTGCAACATTGGATGTGGAAACCAATTTTGGAAATCTGTATTTTCAAGGAAAGCTGAATGACACTCTGCCTGATGAAAGCGCACCTGCATTTGCTGCACGGTTATTCAGTGAAGGATTTGATGTGGCAAGGCTTTTAAATCAGCAGGAACTTATAGAGCAAGTACCATCTTTTGATCTGGTAATGGAAGGAAAAGGTTTTGACCCTCATTCCATGCAGCTTTATACTACTCTCAGCATTGCGAACCTTGCCCTCATGGGCTATGCTTACGAACCATTACAACTGGAGCTATCCCTGGCTGATTCCATTGCCGGGGTAAAAACCGGTTACCAGGATGAGCATCTTGCCTTCTCACTTCAGGCAACATACGGCGCCTTTAAGGCTGTTCCAAAACTGATCACCTACCTGGAATTAAACTATGCCCAGCTGGGTCGGTTGGGCCTGTATGATGGAAATATGCTGGCCCGCACAAACATAAAAACAGACCTGGTTTTTGATATTGAAGATTTTTTCAATGGTGAAATAGAGATCAGTGAAACGGCCATTGCCCTTGAAGGTGAGATCTACGAACTTCCCAGTTTTTATGTTATTTCAAAATCCTCACCGCAAAACTATAGCATCAACCTTCAATCCACCCTTGCTGATGCCTCATTCGCAGGAAATTTCAGCCCGGCTCTTATCCCCGGAGTTTTGGCCACTCACCTTACCCAGTATTACGATCTGCCATTTTATGAGGCTGATACCCTTGCAGGATTTGAAGAGAAACAGTTTGAGATGAACCTTAACCTGCGGCCCGATGAGCTGATCACCAAAGTGATCATGACCGATATGGATCATTATGACACCCTGAGGGTGAATGTAAGCTACAACAACCGGGTGCGCGAACTGATCATGGAAGCATCATGGCCCGGATTAACCTATGGCAGTATCGTGGCCGATAATTTCAACGCCCAGATAGTGAGCGATTTGGAGCAACTCAACTACTCCATCAAGCTTAACAGGCTCGAAGTGGGAGATATCCGTTTCAATGATTTTGAAACCCGCGGAACTTTCATCGACCAGAACCTAAGTTTCATTTTTGGGTTCAAGGATGCTATGGGCAGTCCCTTATATGGATTTTCGGGAAATCTCACCGGAGATGATTCCCTGTTCACGGTTCACATCAAACCTGAAAATCTGCTTCTTAATGGCGAACACTGGAACATCCCGGAAAACAACCTGATCACCTTTGGGGAAAAGCATTTAACCATTCAGAATTTCTTTCTGGAAAGCGATGGCAGGGAACTTCGTTTGCAAACCAGGGAACATGCATACGGTTACCCCGTTGTGGATGTGGCGCTCCGCCAGCTCGACCTGGGAAGGCTTACAGACTTCTCAGGAAGTGAATTCCCGACCATAGGCGGGCTCTTTAACGGGGATGCCAGCGTGATGAACTTTTTTGAAGAGCCAGCATTTATTGCCAATCTTACCGTTGATGATTTTGCCTTTCAGGGTGATACCATTGGCCATATCGTGTTAAAAGCAGAGAATCCTCAGCCCGACCTTTTTGATCTGTTTGCATCCCTGAAAAGTGATGAAACAGACCTGGAAATATCTGGGATTTACCGCACAGGGGAAAACAAGGGAGTTGATATAGACCTGGCATTAAAAAAACTTGATTTGCAAGCATTTGAAGGATTTACTGCCGGAAATATAACGCACCTGGAAGGATTCCTCTCTGCCGATATGAAGGTTACAGGCACTACCGACAATCCGTTTATTGCAGGGGAACTCAACATCAACAATACCTCGTTCAGGGTGCCGGCAATCAATGCAGGCTATTTTCTTAAAAGTGAAAGGATTGTATTTGACCGGCAACACATCAGGTTACAGAACATTGCACTGGAGGACTCAACCGGCAGGCAGGCCAACCTAAATGGCAACATCAACTTTTCTGACCTCAACCAGCTGGCCTTCAACCTTAACCTTTCCTCCCGCAACTTTTTGCTGATGAACTTAAGGCCAGGACAAAACGAGATGTATCACGGCAGGATCCTTATGGATTCCGATCTTCGCCTGAGGGGAAACCAGCATAACCCCACTGTGGAAGGGAGAATAAGATTAAATGAAGGCTCTAATTTCACATTCGTTCTGCCCCAAACTGCTCCTGAAGCCATTGGCGATGAAGGAATTGTGGAGTTTGTGAGATTTGGCGACGAGCTGTTTTATCAGCTTGCACTGGCCCAAACCGAAACAGAGCCTATGATGTCGTCCTTTGAGCGCCTTGATCTGAGTGTGAATATAGAGGTGGATCCACAAACAGATGTAAGGATCATCATCGATGAATTTGCCGGGGATTTTCTTGAGGTGCGAGGCGGTGGACAGCTTAGCTTTGGCATCGATCCCGGCGGACGCATATCCCTCTCCGGACGCTATGAAATTGTAGACGGCGAATACCTGCTTACTTTTTATGACGTCATCAGGCGCAACTTCCGCATCCGATCGGGAAGTAACATCGTTTGGACCGGAGACCCCCTCAAGGCAGATATCGATATAACTGCTATTTATACGGTTCGCACCAATGCCCGTGAGCTGCTGGTTAGCCAGATGGGAGGCGACCAGTTCCAAAGTGCTGCATTGAGGCAACAATTCCCATTTCTTGTTTACCTGAATATGAAGGGCAACCTTGATGAACCGGACATCAGTTTTGAGATTGACCTGCCACCCGAGCACCAGAATGCCATGGATGGAACACTCATGGCGCGTATCAACCAGATCAACCAACATGAATCCGAACGAAACAAGCAGGTGTTTGCACTGCTGATCCTGGGTGGTTTTATTCAGGAGAACCCATTCGCGGCCATGGGAGGAGGCGACCTTACAACAACTGCACGTAACTCGGCCAGCCAAATCCTTACACAGCAACTCAACCGACTGTCAGATCGCTATGTAAGAGGTGTGGATATCAACATTGAAGTAGAATCGTTTGTAGATTTTGAAGACGGGCAGGGAACAGGTCGAACAGAATTACAGATGGAGGTTTCAAGAGATTTCTTTGATGACCGGGTGAGGATAACTGTTGGGGGCAATATTGAACTGGAAGATGATGCCCGCAGGCAAACCAACCCGGGCGATATAGCAGGGGACTTTACTATTGAATACCTGCTCACCCCGGCTGGCAATCTCAGGCTCAAAGGTTTCAGAACAAAGAACTATGCAGATATTTTCGAAGGAGAAGTTATTGAAACAGGTATATCCCTGATTTTTTCCAGAAGTTACAACCGGTTCAGGGACTTGTTTAAAAGAGAAGAAGAAGCTGAAATACAGGAAAACGATTTTTAATCCATGCAAAATACAACATCCAGCTATCACCTTAAACTTGTAAGAGCCTTGTCACTCCTGGCTTTAGTAGCTCTTTTGGGCTCCTGCTCCAACATGAGGTACCTGGAAGATGGGCAACAATTGTATACTGGCAGTAAGGTGATTCTGGAAAGTGACGAGAAAATTGACAATAAAAACGAAATAATCAGTGAACTGGAAGGAGTGATCAGGCCTCAGCCCAATGAGCGTTTCCTGATCTGGCGACCACGGTTGTGGTTTTACAATATTGCAGGAGAATCACCACAACGGGGCCTGCGCAAATGGATGAAAAACCGTATCGGCCGCCCTCCTGTATTATGGGAGCAGTTTGATGGGCAAAGAAGTCAGCGCCTGATTGAGAACAGATTGTTTAACAGGGGATTTTTTGATGCACAGGTAGAGTTTATCCCCATAGAGAAAGAAAAGAGAGCGAAAGCCGAATTCAGGGTGCTTCTCCCCCAACCGTATACCATCGATGAAATATTCCCCCTCGATGCTGAAGGGGAGATTGCCACACCCATCAATGCATCCCTTGAAAATACCCGGCTGCGGCAAGGACAATCGTATCAGTTGAGTCGTCTTCGCTCCGAAAGGCAAAGAATATCCCGTGACTTACGCGATGAAGGATACTTTTTCTTCAATCCTGATTTTCTTGTTTTCAGGGCCGACACCACCATTGGTGATCGAAGGGTAAATCTCGCACTTGCATTAAGCCCGGGTATCCCTGCCAATGCTAAAAAGCAATTCACTATCCGAAACATTTACATTCATGCTGAGCACTCCCTTGATTCAGATCGGAGCGGGGCCCCGGCAGATACACTTTACCTGGGTGAGGGCTATTACATCATCAGTAACAACGGGCTATTTAAAACATCTACCCTACAAAGGGCCGTATTCTTTGAAAAAGGCAAAATATACAATACGCAAGACCATGATCTAACCATCAACCACCTGATGGGTTTAAACGTGTTTAAGTTTGTAAATGTGAGATTTACGGAAGTAAGTGACAATGACACCCCTCAGATGGATGTCAATGTATTTCTTACTCCCATGGAAAAGAAATCACTGGGGGTGGAAGTGAGAGGGGTATCCAAATCCAATGATTTTGCAGGCCCGGGTTTAACAGCATCGTTTACCAACCGGAATTTTTTGAGAGGAGCAGAGCAATTCAGCCTGAATCTTGACGGGGCGTATGAAATGCTTTTAGGCAGGAGCGAAACCAGGCGTGCATCCTCTACAGAACTGGGTATTACATCCGAACTCACCATACCCCGTTTTGTTGCGCCTTTCGGTATTGGAGAGATTTATCCCTTCTTTGTTCCAAGAACCAGGATTGTCCTGGGATTGAATTACCTCAACCGTACTGATGCCTTCAGCGTATATTCCATCAGGAGCCAGTTCGGGTATCAGTGGAACCAGTCGGTGGCTCTCCAGCACCGCTTCAATCCCTTTGTGTTTAATATTTTTACACTGGGTACCATTGCTCCTGAATACGAAGACTTTTTCACCCAGGAAGTGCTGCTGCGAAGAGGACTGTTTGAGCAGTTTCTACTGGGCTCAGAATACTCCTTTTATTACAATTCCCAGCTTAAAGGCAGAAGAAAGCACGCCTGGTACTTCAATTACAATATCGATCTCTCGGGCAATACGCTCTACCTGTTGTTTGATGGTCTGGGACTGGGCGAAAAACAGGATGACGGAGGCTATGGAATTTTGAACCAGAGTTTCTCACAGTATACGAAAACCGACTTTGACCTGCGCTATTACCTGGATATGGGGCATGGGCAACGAATTGCCAGCCGGTTGATTGCAGGTGTGGGGATTCCCTATGGCAATTCCACAACCCTGCCCTATGTGAAACTCTTTACCATCGGTGGCAGCAACAGCATCAGGGCTTTTCAGCCCCGCTCGCTGGGACCGGGAGCCTATAACCCTCCCGATACCATGATGACCACATTTAACATCTACCAGTCGGGAGAGATCAAGCTGGAGCTGAATGTAGAGTACCGCTTTGATCTGTCAAATATTGTAAAAGGAGCACTGTTTGCCGATGCAGGTAATATATGGAATCTTGAAGAGCGGGAAGGTGCGCCGGGTGGCCAGTTTAAAAGCTCAGAATTTTTAAATCAGATTGCCCTGGGTACGGGTGCAGGACTCAGGTTTGATTTTACATTCCTTATCCTTCGTCTTGATCTGGCTTTTCCCCTGGCAGTGCCTTTTGATGATTCACCGGGGTATTTTCAACCCATCAGGCCATTGGAGCGTTCATGGAGAAGGGATAACCTTGTGCTGAGTTTTGCAATTGGTTATCCCTTCTGATCATTGTGAACCGCTATTGTTTTTTATCTACATCAGCTTATCTTTATCTTTTACCTTTTCAAAATGGGCCAGCAATTCCTGCTCCATCTGGTCTACGGTTTCACAGATCGTAAAAAGACTCAGATCACCGGGGCTGATCATTCCGTTTTCGGCAAACTTTTCAAAATTGATGATCTGCTCCCAGAAGATCTTATCATAGATCAGGATCTTCATATCTTTCTTGATTTTACCGGTTTGCACCAGGGTGAGGATCTCGGCCAGCTCATCCAGGGTTCCAAATCCACCGGGGAATATCACGATGGCCTTGGCCGGATAGGCAAACCAGAATTTGCGCATGAAGAAGTAATGAAATTCGAAATTCAGTTCATCCTCCAGGTAAACGTTGGCAAACTGTTCAAAGGGAAGGCTGATGTTCAGGCCAATGGACTTCCCCCCTGCCAGGTAAGCCCCTTTATTGGCAGCCTCCATTATGCCTGGCCCTCCGCCTGTGCATACCACATAGCGGCGTCCGTTGTTGTAATAGTTTTTCATGGACCACTGTGTAACCCTTTTGGAAAGCTCCACAGCATCCTCGTAATACCTTGAGTTTCTCAGTCCGGTTTCAGCCTTACTTATTGCTGCTTCATCGCCGGGGGAATCCTGCTTTACCAGTTCAAGCTGATTCTCTGCATCCTCGCGCGATTGAAGCCTGGCTGAACCAAAAAAAACTACCGTATCCTTGATATTATTCTGTTGAAACCTGGCCTGTGGTTCTACAAACTCCGACATGATACGGAGTATCCGGGCTGATGGAGATTTGAGAAAATCAATGTTTTCGTAAGCTTTTAATATTTTTGACATGAATCGATTTTTTATATTTATAAATTAACGTTACACAACAACACATATATCAATCCTTAATAACAAAATTAACTAATTGTTTGCAAATAACCTTTACTTTTGATTCAGATTTGCTATTTTTGATAATCGTTGGAGACAACAAAACATAGGTTTTTCTGGTATGGGTAAAAGAAGTAAAAAGCGCAAAGGAACGTCTGTTCTGTTAACAATTATAATCATTATTCTGGCTTTATTGTTCATTTTTTCCAGAACACTGCGTCTTTCTCAGAGAAAAGTACCCATGGATACCACGGAGAATACCATTGTCCCGGAACTGGATGAAAAGCAGGAAGTGCAGGATAAACCCGCAAAAACAACTATCATGAGTACGATCGACCAATGGCCAGCCAAAAATATTCTGATCGGCAAACCCACCGCCCGGCAACGTGATTCTATAATGGTACCCATTCCCTCAACCTATGCCAACAGAACCGGGATGCTGATGCATCGCGATGCTTATAAAGCATTTCTTGACATGCACTCAGCAGCAGAAAGTGAAGGGATAGCACTAAGAATCATTTCGGCTTACAGAAGTTTTGATCATCAAACCCGGATCTGGGAGAATAAATGGAACGGCAGGCAGATCCTGCATGGCAATATCAACGCACTGGATATTTCTGACCCCGGGGAGAGAGCCCTTGAGATCCTTCGTTTTAGTGCCATGCCCGGAACATCGCGGCATCACTGGGGCACCGACATCGACCTGAACAGCCTGAACAACGACTATTTTGCAAGCGGAAGAGGAAAACAGGAATACATGTGGCTCCGGGAAAATGCACACAAGTTCGGGTTTTGCCAGCCTTATACAAGCAATGAACAACGTGGATTTACCGGCTATGAGGAAGAAAAATGGCATTGGTCTTATAAACCTGTTGCATCTGTTTATTTGCAGGCTTTCAAAGAACAGGTTGATTATAGTGATATTGCTGGTTTCGACGGATGGGAAACGGCCCAACAATTAAATGTTATTACCAGATACGTTTTATCCATCAATGGGGAATGTATTATCGGAGATCGTTAAACTAAATCTTTAGGCAGCATTCATTTCCTGCCTTACTTTACAAAAAACTGTGTTTATGAGAGTTCGGTTCGCGTTTTATGTCCGGTTGGTTATTGTAATGTTTGGGTTGGTGCTGGTGGTATTTATCATGCGCGAGGCCAAGTCTATCCTGGTACCCCTGCTGGTATCAGGCCTGCTGGCAGTTCTTATCAGCCCTTTCACATCGCTTCTTGAAAGATGGAGATTTCCGCGGGCACTTGCAGTGGGCATCAGCGTTATTTCCCTGCTGGCGGTTTTAAGCGCTCTGGTTTATTTCTTTTACAACCAGATCCTTGGCTTTAGCGGCGATCTGTATTTGCTGGAGCAACGAACCAATTATTATATCGGAGTACTAAATACATTCATTGAAGAAAACCTGGAAGGGATGGTTCCCATATCGGGAGAGAGCATACAGAATGCTGTTTTCCAGTATCTGTATTCCAATGCTGCTGATCTTACCCAGGGTATCATAGCCACCGCCGGCACACTCACCATGGTTTTTATTATGCCTATTTATATTTTCCTGTTTCTTTATTTCAGGCATTTTCTCATAGAGTTTATCCTGATGTCTTTTGAGGAAAAACACAAAACCAAAGTAAGCAATGTGGTTTACAAGGTAAAGCTTGTGGTGCAGAATTATATCTCAGGAATGTTTTTAGTGATCTGTATCCTGGCGGTACTTAACAGCATTGCCCTGCTCAGCCTTGGCATCGGGCATGCCTTTCTTTTTGCCGGTTTTGCCGCGCTGCTGAATGTTATTCCTTTCCTTGGGCCTTTTATCGGGGCTACCCTTCCCATATTGTATGCTTTTCTTACCAAAGATTCCTTATGGTATCCTTTTGCTGTATTCCTGGCATTTTATGTGATCCAGCTTTTCGAGAGCAACCTGTTTACACCCAAAATCGTAGGAGGAAAAGTTTCCATGAATCCCCTTATGACCATTATTGCCTTGTTTGTGGGTAACTTTATCTGGGGGCTTGCAGGAATGATCCTGTTCATTCCCGGCATGGCCATCCTGAAAGTGATCTTTGATGAAGTGGAAGGAATGGAGCCTTACGGTTTTCTGCTTGGCGATACCCGCGCTGCCACAAAGAAAGCCAACCGGAAATCGCTGAAAGAACAAATTTCAAAAGTAAGGGGCAGGTTCAGGTTGTAAATACCTTTAACCCCATCACCCACCGGCCTTTTTGGCTTTATAGCCCTCTTTGGTCAGCACATCCATGATCTTGTCGCGATGATCGCCCTGCAAGAGGATTTCACCGTCTTTTACCGAACCTCCTACTCCACATTTGTTTTTGAGGAGTTTGCCAAGTTTTTCAAGGTCTTCTTCTTTACCAATGAACCCTGCCACCAGCGAAACGGTTTTGCCTCCCCTACCCTTCTTGCTCAGGTGGATCTTTAGGTTTTGCTGCTGAGGCGGAAGTGTTTCTTCCTGCTCTTCGGGCAATGAAAAATCAAAATTTTTATTGGTGGAATAAACAATATTTCCAAGGGTTTTTGCTTTATTTTTTGCCATGATCTTCTATTTTTAAAAATAAATTGCGCCTGCCTGTCAAGGTACCAAAACCTTTAACGATTTTGGGTTTACCTTTATTTCAAGCTGACAGGCATCTTCCATGTAGTCTCCGTCAATATGAAACGGTGTACTTTTCTGAGCATTAATGATCAGTTCCTTTGCCTTAAAATATTCTACATACCTTGACTGGTTTACTCTCCTGGTCATCAGCATCATTGCCCATACCGGAGATTTTAGCAAAGGTACTTTTTTGCAGACACAAATGTCGAGAAAGCCATCGTCCATAATGGCATGTGGGGCAATCTCTGCACCATTGCCAAACTGGGCAGAATTTGCAGCACAAATGAAAAAAGCACGTTTTTCAACTTTTAACCCATCTGCATGAACCCTGAATTGGCCTTCTTTATATCTCAGGAATTCATGGAGGATAATCTGAGCATACCTGAAAAGACCACGTCCTTGATTATTGTCAAATAGTTTAGCCACTTTACCATCAAACCCTATCCCTGCCAGATTGCAACCAAAACTCCCATTTACAGTAAAAGTATCAATAGATCGCAGGTTGAAAGCATTCAGCAGGGCAAGATTCTTTTTCAGATCGCGGGGTATTTTTAAATGATTTGCCAGCCCGTTGCCAGAACCCATGGGAATGATACCTATTGCCACGCTGCTGTTTACTACACCCGATGCCACCTCACTCACCGTTCCGTCTCCCCCAACAGCTATCACAGCATCGTAGCCATCCTGAACGGCTTGCTCCGAGATTTGTCTGGCATGTCCGCGATAACGGGTAAAAACTACTGTGTAATCCAGTGCTGATTCAATCAGATACTTTCCCAGGTTGGCTGGCAAATTGCGTTTTGCCGACAGCCCTGAAGCAGGGTTGATGACAAATAATACCTTTCTTTTCAAGTTTCAGCTTTTTCAGAAAACATAAAAAAACCGGGAATGCAAATAACCCGGTCTTTTAAATTATTCTGCATCAGAGAATATTACTCTGCACCTTCTTCAACTCTCATGCCCATAATGTCACGGTCAAACATATACAGATTGCCGTCACCGATGAGGTTTAGTTTGTCGAGGATACCCTGCACAGAAGATTCTTCTTCCAGCTGCTCATCCACAAACCACTGAATCCAGTTATGGGTGGTAAAGTCTTGTTCTTTAAGGCAAATACCTACGATGTTGTTAATAGAACTGGTAACCATTTGCTCGTGCTCAAGTGAAGCTTCAAAAACCTGCTTTACTCCATCAAACTTTTTGGGTGGCTGATCTATCTTTGGAACAATAGCATGTCCGCCGCGCTCATTCACATACTTAATGATCTTAAGCATATGCTCTACCTCTTCTTTATGCTGCGCGTAGAACCAGTTAGAAATACCGGCATATCCTTTGGTTTCGGCCCAGGAGGCCATGGAAAGATACAAATGCGCTGCATAGCCTTCCTTTTCAATCTGTTCGTTCAGTACACTCTCAATTTTTTTCGGTAACATATCACTTGCTATTTATGGTTAATACTAGATTTCCTGTCTACAAAGTTAAGAAATTAACCATGAAATATGCATGAGTCTGTGAAAAAATGTTTTCCCGGACACGCAAAGCAAGTTTTTAAGAATCGATACTTTTAACTGTTAAGTGCCTCAGCTCCACCCACGATCTCAACAATCTCGTTGGTGATAGAGGATTGACGAACCTTATTATAGGTAATGGTAAGATTTTTAAGCAGTTCTGTGGCGTTATCGGTGGCTTTATGCATGGCCGTCATGCGGGCCCCCTGCTCACTGGTAAAGGAATCCAGTAGGATTCGGTAGATGTATGTTTGAATTACCTTGGGAACCAGTTCATCCAGTATCTCTTTTTTGGAAGGCTCCAGGATGTAACCGAATTTCTCATCCTCCTCCGCATCCTCTTCTTCTGAAGATTCCAGGTGCATAGGCAGGATCTGTTCAACAAGCAGTTCAAACCGTGCAGCATTGACAAACTTATTGTAAACTACTTCCACCCTCTGAAAAGTACCGTTTTCTATTTGCTGCATTACCTTTCGGGCAAAATCAAAAGAATCATCCACTGAGACTGTCTCAATAAGGTCATGAAAACACTCTTCAATAACGTAGTTGCTTTTCTTGAAAAAATCCTCTCCCTTTTTGCCAACCAGCCAGAGTTTTATGTTATACCCTTTTTCTTTTTGTTCTCTCAAATGCTCAACTGCCCTTTTGATAAGGTTGGAGTTGAATGTACCGCACAGGCCCTTATTTGCTGTCATAACAATCACCAGGACATCGGTAACGGTTTTTTGGGCTGTACACAATACATTTTTTTCATCCTGCCTGAGCCCTTTATTGATGTTATTCAACAGGTTTCTCAGTTGCTCTTCGTAAGGTCTGAGGTTCAGAATTGCATTTTGCCCTTTTCTTAATTTGGATGCCGATACCATTTTCATGGCACTGGTGATCTGCCGGGTGGACTTAATGGATGCAATACGAACCCTTACTTCTTTTAAATTGGCCATTGCAGCTTATTTTTATATAATATCCGTTTCCCCGATACGCTTCACAATTTGCGCAGCACAATTTTCAATAATTTTTGCAATCTCATCGTTGAAAGTTCCCTGTCTCAATTGCTCGAGGGTATCTTTGTGGTTCTCATCCAAACTGGCCAGAAACTCCTCTTCAAATTGTCTGACCTTCTTGATATTCAGTCTTCTGAGCAGCCCTTTGGTACCACAGTATACAATCGCGATCTGTTTTTCAACCGGAACCGGCTTAAACTGATCCTGTTTAAGGAGCTCAACATTACGGGATCCTTTTTCCAGAACAGCCTTGGTAGATGCATCGAGATCAGATCCGAACTTTGAGAAGGCCTCAAGCTCGCGGTACTGGGCCTGGTCCAGCTTAAGGGTACCTGCAATCTTTTTCATGGATTTGATCTGGGCATTGCCCCCTACCCTTGAAACAGAAATACCTACATTAATAGCGGGTCGGATACCGGCATTGAACAGGCTTGATTCAAGAAAGATCTGGCCGTCGGTAATGGAAATAACATTGGTGGGGATATAGGCAGAAACATCGCCTGCCTGGGTTTCAATAATAGGCAATGCTGTTAAAGATCCACCCCCTTTTATTTTTCCTTGCAATGAATCGGGGATGTCGTTCATTTGTGCTGCAATTTCATCAGAATCGATGATTTTGGCAGCTCTCTCCAGCAGCCGGCTGTGTAGATAAAACACATCACCGGGATAGGCTTCCCTGCCGGGAGGCCTTCTAAGCAGCAATGAAACTTCCCGGTAAGATACGGCTTGTTTTGAGAGGTCGTCAAAAATTACCAGTGCGGGCCGGCCGGTATCTCTGAAATACTCCCCGATAGCTGCTCCGGCAAAAGGTGCAAAGAACTGCATGGCTGCCGGATCGCTGGCATTGGCCGATACAATGGTGGTATAATCCAGTGCTTTGTATCTTTCCAGGATGCTCATAATGTTTGCCACGGTAGACCCCTTTTGTCCCACCGCAACATAGACGCAATAAACAGGTTCACCCTTTTCATAAAACTCCCTTTGATTGATGATGGTGTCCAGGGCAATTGTACTTTTCCCGGTTTGCCTGTCTCCAATAAGCAGCTCACGCTGCCCACGACCAATGGGGATCATGGAATCTATGGCTTTTATACCCGTCTGCAGGGGTTCATTTACAGGCTGACGGTAAATAACACCGGGGGCCTTTCTTTCCAGAGGCATCTCGAAAAGTTCGCCCTCAATGGGGCCTTTGCCATCTATAGGGATACCCAGGGTTGTTACCACTCTGCCCAGAAGACCTTCACCAACTTTGATAGAGGCTATTCTCCTGGTTCTTTTCACCAGGTGACCTTCTTTTACATTGTGGGCTTCACCCAGCAAAACAACTCCTACGTTATCCTCTTCAAGGTTCAATATTACCCCTTTGAGATCTGTATCATCAAAATCGACCAGCTCACCGCTTTTGGCATTGGATAGCCCGTATATGCGGGCAATACCATCTCCGATTTGTAACACGGTACCGGTCTCCTCCAGTTCTGTTTGCATCTTGAAGCCAGACATCTCCTGGCGAAGGATTGCAGAAATCTCTGCGGGTTTAATTTCAGCCATATTCCATTTATTAGTGATTGCAAAATTGTCTGTTCATCAAAAATCCTGCATATAAACTCTACTTTTCAAGCAGGTGCTTTTTGATAACAGATATTTTCTTTTTTACACTGGCATCATATTGCAGATCGCCGATTCTCAGTATAAAGCCTCCTATGATCCCCGGATCAAAAACATGATTGAATTCAATGTTTGAACGTGGTGTCAGGGTCGCAGCAATTCTTTTTGCTGATTGGGTATGCTTGCCATCTACCTCTGTTGCAGTTATCAAAGTAACCAGCTCTACATCAAGCCTTTCTCTGTGAATTTTCAAAAACTCATGGGCAATGCCCTGAATAAGTGCTGCCCTTTTTTTACGGGTAATAATGGTAAGGTAATGCATAGTAATCGGATGCAAATGCTTACTGAATATGGAATTGAGAATGTTGAGCTTTTTGGATACCCTTACAATAGGACTCTTAAGGATGGTCTTCAGCTCCCTGTTTTCCTCAAACACATCATAAATAAGCTTGATATCTTCAAAGGCCTTTTCCGAAAAATTTTCATCTTCAGCAAGGCCCAGAAGTGCTTTTGCATAACGGTTGGCTACCCGCAGGTTTTTCACAGCATAATAAATTAAGTTGACAAAGATCCTTTTTTAAGGATTAGTTAAGTTGTATCTCGTCAAGCAGTTTACTGATAAATTCATCGTTTCTTTTCTGATCACTGAACTCTTTCTGCATTACCTTTGAAGCAACATCCATAGACAGCAGGATGATCTGCTGCCTGATCTCCCTTTCGGCAGCCTTTCTTTCAGCCATGATACTGTTTTTTGCTGCTTCAATGATCTGGTTGGCTTCCTGCCTGGCCTGCCTGTTTGCTTTCTGAATGATCTCCTCCCCGTCCAGTTTAGCCTGTTTGATCACTTCACTGGCTTTTTCTTTGGCCTGTATAAGGAGCTTTTCTTTTGTAGCGTCAAGTTCAGCAAGCTCCTGATGAATTCTCTTCCCATGCCTTATGGAGTTGGAAATAAAGTGCTCTCTTTCCTTTATAGTCGAAAGAATTGGCCTCCAGGCATATTTACGAAGGATAATCAAAACAATGCCAAAGGCAAGGGCCTTCCAAAATATCAATCCTAAACCGGGGCTAACAAGTTCCATAACAAATCAGATTAAAAAAACAGAACAAACAAACAAACAGTTGATCTCTGATGCTTTTTAGTGCCTTAAAGGCTTTTGCTCTAAACAAATAACAAAAGCAAGCAAACCACAATTGCAAAAAAGGTCGCCCCCTCAATAAGAGCACATGCAACAATCATGGATGAGCGCACATCGTTGGCAGCTTCTGGCTGACGGGCAATAGACTCCAGTGCCGTTGTCCCGATTTTTCCAATACCCCATGCAGCACCAAAAACTGCTATTACTGCAGCAAAAGCAGCACCCATTTTTATCCACTGTGAAACAACCTCAGCAGCTTCACTTACCTGTAATAATACAAACATTTCCAACATACTTATAAATTTTAGGTTAAACGTACTATTGATTCAAGCAAACTAATGTTATAATTATTTTTTAATGATGTTCTTCGGGTACTGCCATGCCAAAAAATATGGCACTGAAAAAGGTAAATACATAGGCCTGTATAAAGGCTACCAGCAGCTCAAGAAAGTTCATAAAAATGACAAAAACAACCGACAGGGGTGCAACAGCAAGCCCCATTGAGGTAGCCGTTGCTCCCAATACAAAGATCAGGCTCACAAACCCCAGAATGATCATATGTCCGGCGGTAATATTTGCAAATAACCTGAGAGTTAAAACTATTGGTTTTACAAAAACACCCACCAGCTCGATAACGGGCATCAGGGGTAAGGGCAACTTGAGCCAGAAAGGAACACCCGGAGTATTGAAGATGTGCTTCCAGTATTCCTTGTTGGCAAACAGATGCAGGGTAAAAAAAGTAAACATTGCAAGGGTAAGAGTTACGCTAATGTTTCCTGTAACGTTAGCTCCACCGGGAAAAAAAGGAACCAGCCCAAGAAGGTTATTAAAGAAAATAACGGAAAACAATGAAAGCAGATAGGGCAAAAAGCGTTCAACTTCTTTTTCAGGTATAACGGATCTTGCAATGTCATCCCTGACAAAAAGTATGAGAGGTTCAAGAAATGCAGGCAATCCCGAGGGTGCCTTTTTAAATCCGCAATGGGTATACCTGCGCGCTACGGTAATAAGTAATATGCATAAGAATACCGAGGCGATAATTATAGAAACAACATTCTTGGTAATTGAGATATCAAGCAAAAAGGACGCATTGGGGTCAGGCGTTTTTCCGTCATCCAGAACCCTTATAATTCTTCCTCTTTTTGAACCTTCTGAAGCTATCCCGAAACCTTTGTAAGCTTTCTTTCCATGATGAAATTTATGAGAAAGAAAGAAATACCATTTACCTTCATACATAAGTATTACCGGAAGAGGTATACTTATATAAATATCACCAAAATCGGCCACATGCCATTCATAAGCATCCAGAATTTTATCTATGATAACCTTACCGGCATCAAACTTTTTTTCTTTTCCATCGTTCTTGCCTGATTCTTCTGCACCCGGCTCCAATTTTGCCAAACAGGGTGAAGCAAGAAAAAGAACCAGCATCAACACTATGCCTGCTCTTTTTGCATCAAAGTAACTTATCCTGTTTTTGCTCCCTTTCATACCCGTTATTTTGGTCTAAGTTTTAATGGTGCAATTTATAAATTATTTCCAATGTACATCTCCGTAAAAACACGTTATACAGTAATTAGAAAAAAAATCAGTGTTACCCCTAAATTATATTAACACAAATTATCTGAATTACAACAAATTAGAAAAACCCTCTATGGTTTAAACAATTAAAAAATTAAGTGTTTTACTGATTGGTTGATTGTACAATATTCTGCACATCAATAAAAGTATAGATCAGATAGAAGATAAAAAAGCTTAAGAAAAATGATACAACCTCTTCTTTTACAAACAATCCATATATCAACAAAATAGCAATATAAAAGAAAAGTTTAACTGCAGAAATACCAAGGTAGATCATTTTACTTGCTGCTTTATCTCCTGATCCATACCGTTCCGAAATGATTCTTGAACCCAATGTGACCAGAAAGAAAAAAGGAGCAAACAAGAGGAGATACCTGTTTACAAGGTTTTGCGGTGCAAACAATGAAAACAACAACGTGATAATAAATAATACGATTGAAATCCCTGCTAATTTTACAATATCTTTTCTCCCTGTCTTCATGCAACATCATTTAGATAGATCCCGGTAAGGAAATAAATCATGGGAATAAGGGCCATAAGTGGTTTTTCAGAAAGAGCCCAAAAAATGAAAACCGGAATAAAACAACCAATTATCCCGGTTTAGAAAAATCTATGAAAATTATTTTTTCTGCTGATCCTGCTTTGGGTCTGTTCTTGGGGCAGCTGGATCATCTTTGTCCATGGTACAGTTTCCGGTAAATCTTGCACCCGGCTCAATGGCCAGTTTATTGGTAACAATCTCGCCCCTCAGGCGCGATGTAGCTTTCATACTTAAAAGCTCCGAAACTTCAACTTTTGCTTTGATATTACCCGAAAAATCGGCATTCTGGCAATATATTTCACCTTCTATTACACCGGTGTTTCCAACGATGATCTTACCCTTGGTATAGACCTGGCCAATCAATGTGCCATCTATTCGGATATCACCATTGCTCTTTACTTCTCCTTTGATAGTGGTTCCTGCACCAATTAAATTGATGGATGCGTGATCTGCGTCGTTACTTTTCGCCATTTTCTTGTCAGTCTTTTTTTTATTACCAAACATTATAATTACTTAATCTACGGAAAATTTTATACGATTCAATGTTATGAAACTGTTTTCAGGATAATTGACCAAAAGGTATGAAAACACTTGCTTTCGATTGGCTGGATATTATCCCATTAACAAAAGTAAGATAAAAATAGGGTAAAGAAAAGAAATTTATTCACCTACCGCATAAGAAAAATTGAAGAACTCCAGATATTCATCCAGTTTGCGCTCCTGATAAAACACAGGGTAATTATCTACACTGATGGCAAACCCCTTGATATGCTGGCCGTCATATTCTTTCTCCATTAAACTGCTCACCATGCGGTCTCCGTATTCCAGTGCTTTGTCTGCATCGGGGAAGTTGGTGATGGTGATCAGTTGCCTTGTCTGATCAAAAAACAAGGTGCTCATGTTTAAGTTGCTATCTGCAAACTCACTTCCGTTAAACGTATTGATCTCATTGCGGAGTTGCCTTATCTGGATATTACGGGTGTTTACAATGAGCACATAAAAGTGTACAGCATCGGGATTGTAAGAAAACACAGAGCTGATGGGAGCAGGAACCATTTCTAACCTATCGGTATCTCTGGTTCTGTTGCGTCGTCTTTCATCTGTTGCCGGCTGTTCGGTGTCTGCTGCAATCATCCCGCCATTGCCCAGAAAAGCAAGCAGGTTATTGGCCGGTTCGTAAACTTCTGTTTCAGCAAAAGCCTGCGTAACATAGGTTAGCTGATCAACCACCATATCCATCTGATCTGTTCTGACCAGTATCAATGCTTTGAGGTATGAAAACCTTGCTGCCTGTTCTCTTGTCATTTCAAGTGTATCAACCTGGCTTTGCTGCACCAGATCCATGGCAAGCTGGTAATTCTGGTTTATAAAGGCATTATAAGTTTGGGCGTAAAGATCCTTTACCCTGCCCTGCCTTTGCATGATATTTTCGCGATAACCGGGATCGGAAAGGATCTTTGCAAAGTCGGTATCAGGATAATCATTGATAATCATATTCTTATAAATATTGGCCCTGGGTTCATTGCCTG
>SLIL01000079.1 GCA_007135645.1 Bacteroidales bacterium | reverse complement strand
TATTTTTGTTGTATCAAAAACCAGGATTCCGGATCTGGAGTTGGAACCAAACCAGAAATAAACGTTGACTTCAGTGGAATTTTTAAAAATTTACTCGTTGTATTCTTCCTTGAATTATTTATCCGAATCTGCTCTATGAAAGATGATAAAGAACATACCATTACCATTTGCATGGGAAGCAGTTGTTTCTCAAGAGGAAATAAAAAAACGGTGGGTATGATTCAGCAGTATCTGAAAACCTATAATCTTGAAGCACATGTTGTGCTCAAAGGTTCGCATTGTATGGGAGAATGCGATAAAGGCCCGGCAATAAAGATTGATGACCAGATTATTTATCAACTGGATCTTGACCAATTGGAAGAAATCCTGCATAAGAAGTTTTTTGCAGGGGTTGAAAAACCATCAGGTAGCAGGAAACCAGATTGATAGTAGTTGCGGGCAACCAGAAATAAATTAAACTAATTCTGATAAGCTGATCTTATGGAGCTTATATCCATTAACCTTGAAAAATGTAATTCCTCGTTTGCCTGCATCAGAGCATGCCCGGTAAAGGCCATTTCCATACAAAAAAATGGTGATTTGCCCGAGATTAACCACGATCGCTGTATTGGTTGTGGCAGCTGCCTTGATGTATGCCAGGTAGGGGCTGTGTCTTATTTATCTTCCACGGAGCAAACCCTGAAACTGCTGAAATCGGGAAAGGATGTTGCAGCCATTGTAGATCCCAGCATAAGTGGCGAATTTCCTGATATTACCGATTATCGTAAGTTTGTTGAAATGATCCGCACACTGGGATTCAACTATGTAAACGAGGTTTCCTTTGGGGTGGACCTGGTAGCACGTGAATACAAAAAGCTGTTCAGCAACTTTAAAGGTAAATACTATATTACATCCAACTGCCCTTCCATTGTGGGGTATGTGGAGAAGTTTTACCCTGAAATGATCACCAACCTCAGCCCCATTGTCAACCCCATGACAGCCACCGCTATGGTGGTGAGAAAAAAGTTTGGCAAGGATACCCATGTGGTGTATATCGGGCCTTGTATATCTGCAAAAGATGAAGCACAGGTACATGGAGGGGATGGCAAGGTGGATGCTGCCCTTACCTTTCAGGAATTGCGTGAATTGTTTTCCAGATTCAATATCAAAGAATCCAATGTAGAGTTTTCTGATTTTGATCAACCCATAGGTTACATGGGTAGCCTTTATCCCTTAAGCCGGGGCATCATATCGGCTGCCACTATGGATGAAAGTTTGCTGGAATCCAATATTATTACCACCGATGGTAAGGAGAATATCATAGATGCACTAACAGAATTCAGTGCAGGCCCGGAAGCCATCAAAAAACATTTCAACCTTTTTTATAATGAAGGATGCCTCAATGGCCCGGGCATCAGTAATCATGAAAACAAGTTTCTGAGGCAGACCCTGGTAATTGATTATGCCAAAAAGAGATTGAAAAAGTTTGATAAAAAGCTCTGGATGGAGAACATTGAGGCTTTTTCTGATCTCGATCTTTCACGTAGTTTCAAAAAAGATGATCAGCGGCTTGAAATACCTTCGCAAGAAAAGATTGAAGAGATTCTGAAATCAGTTGGAAAGACACCCGATGAGAAAGGAGCTTGTTCAGCCTGTGGTTTCAGAGACTGCAGAGATTTTGCCATTGCTGTGAGCCAGGGTCTCTCCAGACCAGACACCTGTGTCACCTGGTCGTTGAAAAGTAAGCAGGATTACATTAAAACCCTCAAGAACAAAAATGACAGGCTGAGAAAGAGCCAGCAGGAATTTGAGGAAAACGAAAAACTACTCAAAACCGAGAACCAGAAAATAAAAATTAAATCAGAGACTATTTCTTCCCTGCTGCAAAATCTTCCTTCGGCAGCAGTTATCGTAGATGACAAGTTTAAGATCATTGAATCCAATAAGGCTTTTGTAAATATCCTGGGAGAAGATGCAGAAATGATCAATGAAGTGATTCCCGGTCTTATAGGTGCGGACTTGAAAACCCTTCTGCCCTACAATATTTACAACCTTTTTGGTTTTGTGATGCAGAAAGATGAAAATATCATTGGCCGGGATGTAACATTTGGTGAAGGGTTGCTCAATATCAGTGTTTTCTCTCTTAAACCCAATAAGATTGTAGGTGCGGTGTTTAGAGATATGTATGTTGCCGAAGTGAGACAGGAAGAGATCATCAACAGGGTAAGCGAAGTAATTGATGAAAACCTGAAAATGGTGCAGCAGATTGCCTTTTCATTGGGTGAAGGAGCCTCAAAAACCGAAAAGATGCTCAATTCCATCATAGAAACCTACAAAAAGGTAAAAAAAGAGTAATACAATGTTTTATTAGTGCATGGACAACCCCTTTTATATAGAAGTTGGAGTTTTTCAAAAGAGCCATATTGGTGAACGCATTTGTGGTGATATGTTCCTGTCGCGCAAAGTGAAAGAGGAGAATCGTACCATTGCTGTTTTGTCTGACGGTATGGGACATGGCGTAAAAGCCAATCTGCTTGCCACCCTCACTGCTACCATGGCGGTCAATTTTACCGTGGAGCACAAAGATGTGCACAAAATCGCCGAGATCATTATGAATACACTGCCCGTTTGCAGTGAGAGAAAGATCAGCTATTCAACGTTTACCATTATTGATATTGAAGATAGCGGGCAAACAACCATTATCAATTATGATAATCCTGAATGCATAATCCTGCGTGGAGAGGAACTCTTTAAGCCCCAATGGCATACCATTACCCTTGACGCTGAGCAGTACAAAGACAAAGAAATACATGCATGTACGTTTAAAGCTCAGAAGGAAGACCGAATTGTAATGCTTACGGATGGAATAACCCAGTCAGGTTTGGGTAAAGGGAAATATTTACTGGGTTTCGGTCTGGATAATACACGCGATCTTATTGTTTCCAAGGTAAACGAAAGACCCGGTATTTCTGCATCAAAACTGGCCTCTCTGATTGTTAATAAAGCCCATTCCAACGATGAATACCAGTCGAAGGATGACATCAGCTCGGTAGTTGTCTATTTGCGCGAGCCCCGCAAACTCCTTATTTGCTCAGGCCCACCTTTTGATAAGGCAAAGGATGACTACCTTGCACAAAAGGTTCAGAACTTTAAAGGAAGAAAAGTGCTGTCGGGTGGAACTACCATCGATATAATATCCAGAAAACTAAATATTCCTGTGGAAGATTCGCTGGATTTTAATGATCCCGACCTGCCACCTGTATCTTATATGAAAGGAATTGACCTGGCAACGGAGGGAATTCTTACTCTGAGTAAAGTTTCGGGAATTCTGGAAAAGTACAACGAGCGTACAGAACTTGCCGAAGGCCCGGCAGACAAGATCATAAAACTTTTGCTTGAAAGTGATATGATACACTTATGCATCGGAACAGCTATTAATGTGGCGCACCAGGATCCTAACCTTCCCGTAGAGCTTGAAATAAGAAGAAGCGTTGCAAAAAAAATTGCCATCCTTCTGGAAGAAAAATTTCTCAAAGAAGTAGTCCTTGAGTTTATTTAACCTGCATAATTTTATTTTTCAGCATCTTACAGCCTCAATTTAAAGCAAAACTTCAGCTTTAATCTCCCCTAAGTTTTCTTATTTAGATTTAGTCTAAATATAAATTCCATACGTTGTTAATAACATTTTTTAAGAATGAACACCCTCAATATGCCTGTTAAACAGACTATTACGAATGATAAATTGCTTAAACACCAAAAATAACCTACCTATAAAGAAAAAAGTTCGTTGAAGTGACGATATTTATTTATATATTTGTGCCGTTGATGATTTTTTATCAACAAAATCCGACAACACGAACATAAAAACAGGCCGTTTATGGGTATGTTTTTATAAAAAACAGAATTAAGTGAAAAGGTTATACACTAAACCAATAACAATCTTTTCTCTTGCACTGATTATACTTACCAGTACCATTGACCAAAGCAATGCTACAGGCCTCCCCCAGGAATTGCCAGGTATAAACAGCGAGATAAGCAGCCGGTTTGTTTTAAACAACAACGGTACCGGTACATGTTTTTTCATTTTGGCCAGTGCCAATGGTTTCATTAGCCGAAATCTCTCCCCCAGCATTTTAAATTATTCTGACACAAACTTAATCGTTATTACCAGTTCAATGGCCCTTGGCAACTTTAACCTCCTTCACGCGCTGTTTCTATCAGTTTTTGGGTTGCTGGGATTTCTTGTTTATGTGAACAACAGAGCCCGAAGACGTGCCAAGGTTGCCGAATTGCGCTTTAAGTCGTTGCTGGAGGCCAATCCTTCTGCTATCATGATCTTTCAGAACTATAAGATCAGGTTTGTTAATTCCTCGCTTTCAGATCTAACAGGCTATACTGCCGATGAACTGCTTCAAATGGAAGTATGGCAGCTTATCCATCCCGAAAGCTTTAACAACATAGAAAATGAGAAGATCAAGGTAAATAAAAAGGATTTCAGTTTCAGGGGCGAATTCAAAATCATAACCAGGAATAAGGAGAATATCTGGATTGACCTCTCAACAAGGTCTATCGAATATGAAAAGAAGCCTGCCGTACTGGCAACAGCAATAGATATTACAGAGCGAAAGAATACAGAAAAACTGCTTAAGGAAAGCGAACTCCGGTATAAGAATTTTTTCTCAAAAAACTCCGCCGTTATGCTCATGGTTGATCCTGATACCGGCGACATAAAAAATGCAAACAAGGCTGCGGTAGATTACTATGGCTATGAGCGGGAGAAACTTCTTTCAATGAATATTGACCAGATCACCATAGAGTCGCTTAAGGAAGTCAGGGACGAACTGCTGAAGGCCAGAAAAGACCACAGGGCCCATCATCATTTTACCCATCGCCTGGCCAATGGAAAAGAAAGAGCCGTTGAAGTATACACAAGCAGAATCAAAGATCAGTCAAAATACTATCATTACTGTATTATTTTTGATATTACCGAACGAAGAAGAGTTGAACAGGAACTGAAAAAAGCAAAAGAGGTGGCTGAAGAAGCAAACAGAGTGAAATCATTCTTTATTTCCAGTGTAAGTCATGAGTTGCGTACACCATTAAATGCGATCATCGGGTTAACCGACCTGGTAATTGACGCCAATGATCTGTCGGAAGAGCAGATGGAAAACATGCAGTCCATAAAATACTCATCTGATCATCTCCTGGGGGTAATCAATGATGTTCTTGACTTATCCAAACTGGAAGCAGGTAAAGTAGAACTTGAGCATACCGATTTTGATCTTTGCCGATTGGTGAATGAATCCGTAAAGACCATCAATTTCAAGGCAAAAGAAAAAGGCATTTACATAAATACCGAACTCGATCCATCCATTCCTCCTGTATTGAAAGGTGATCCATCAAGGTTAAGACAGGTATTGCTGAACCTGCTCAGTAATGCTGTAAAATTTACCCGTGAAGGGCATATTGATGTTCAGGTAAAAACCCTTTCTCTATCCAAAGAAAAAACACAGATTCGTTTTTCAGTCTCTGATACCGGTATTGGAATCCCTGAAAATAAAATAGAACGACTGTTCCAGAGCTTCTCCCAGGCAGAAAGTGATACTTCCAGAAAATACGGCGGTACTGGACTGGGACTGGCCATCTCCAAAAAGCTCGTTGAATTGCAAAAAGGCGAGATTGGAGTAAAAAGTGTGGAAGGGATGGGCTCCACATTCTGGTTCAACATTGCCTATGATATCAGCAGCAGCTCCTTTGTTCCTGATTTGAGCAAACTGGGTTCACGGGAAAAAAATCTGCAGGATGTAAAAATACTGCTTGTGGAGGATGACCGGATGAACCAGGTTGTAATGAAGCGCATCATTGAAAAATGGAATGCAAGAGTGGAGATCGCTCAACATGGCAAAGAAGCTGTGGAAAAGCTTGAGAGAAATGATTACGACATTGTGCTGATGGACCTACAGATGCCTGAATTAAACGGATACGAGGCTACCCGCATTATTCGCGACCCTGAATCAAAAGTAAGAAACCACACCATACCCGTGCTTGCCCTTACGGCTGATGTATCTCCGGAAACCCGCAAAACCGTGAGTGAGGTAGGGATGAATGACTTTATTACCAAGCCGTCGGATCAGGAGATCATGTACGAAAAGATCGCCAAGGCAATCAGCAACAGCAAGGTTGATTTTACGGAAAAGAAGGAGACTGGGTCTGCTGATCAGGCTAAAGATACCATAGATAAGGATAAAGCAAAGCTGAGAATCAAGAAAGCACTGTCAGACATCTTTGATGATGATATTGACGGAATACTGGCCCTTATTGTAAAATTTCTGAAGGAGATCCCCAGAACCATTGTAGAAATAAACGAATCGTTTTACGATAAAGATTTCGATACTCTTGCAAGGCTTGTTCACAAAATAAAGCCAGGCTACAGCTACATGGGATTTAGTGAGGTAACAGAAATGATCCACAAGATTCAGGAACTTGCCAAATCACAGAAAGATAATGCTCAGCTTGAAACAATGTGCAGCGAACTGGATGATAATTCAAGAGAGATCATCAGTATTTTAAGAGAAGTGCATAAAGAATACCTTCGCAATAACCCTGAGAAAGTGAAGTAAGAAACCAGTATATCAGGTAGAGTTTAATAGCAGATAAATGCGTATTTTTGGCCTTTGTTTTTACAAAGGCTTTTTTATAATGCAGGAAGATGAAATTTTTATGCTGCGGTGCCTGGAACTTGCCAGGGAAGGGCTGGGAAGTGTTGCACCAAATCCGATGGTAGGCAGTGTATTGGTTCACAAAGGAAAGATTATCGGCGAAGGCTACCACATGAAATTTGGGAAGGCACACGCCGAAGTGAATGCCATAGAATCTGTCAAAGACCCTCAACTGCTTGCCTACTCTACCCTTTATGTAAATCTTGAACCCTGCTGCCATTTTGGAAAAACGCCTCCATGTACCGATCTGATCATAAAATCGGGAATACCCCATGTGGTCATTGCCAGTGCCGATCCTTACGATGAAATAGCAGGTAAAGGAATCTCCAAATTACGCAACCACGGTATCCGGGTTGATGTGGGGCTGATGAAATCCAAAGCCATGCAGCTCAATAAGCGTTTCTTTACCTTTCACGAAAAAAAGCGGCCCTACATCATCTTAAAATGGGCACAAACAGCAGATGCCTTTATTGATATTGAACGATTGCCCGGCACTCCTGCACGACCCACCTGGATCACATCGGAGAAGCTGAGAATGCTCGTTCACAAATGGAGAACCGAAGAGCAAGCCATCATGGTGGGAACCATCACAGCGCTCAAGGACAACCCCAGGCTGAATGTCCGTGACTGGACCGGAAATCAACCCGTCAGAATCGTTCTTGATGAAAACCTGACCCTTTCGCACTCTCTGAATCTGTTTGACAATAGTCAGAAAACACTGGTATTTAACCACCATACCAGCAAACAGGAAGACCAGACCTACTGGCTTAAAACTGACTTTACTGATCCCCGGTTCCTTAACAATGTGCTTCTTGAGTTATTTCATCGCAATATTCAATCGGTGATCATCGAGGGAGGTCAGAAGCTATTGAAAGCATTTATTGATAATGGTTTGTGGGATGAAGCCCGAATATTCCAGGGCAGCAAGTTTTTTGAAAAAGGGCTGAGGGCACCTACCCTTCCCCTACAGAAGTTCAGCCAGGAATTTATTGGAAAGGAAATTCTTTACTGGGTAAAAAACCCACAAAACTCATACGCATAAATTTCACTATCAATGGCCAATATTCTTTTTGCAGTATTTTTCTCATCCTGTATCATTATCACCTTCAGGCTGTTTAGTATACTCAAAATTGATAATCTGCAGGCCATAACAATCAATTATTTCTTCGCAGCCATTTTGTCTTTTTATACCTTCAACGGAAACATTGAATGGATATCACTTGCCTCGCGAAGCTGGCTGCCATGGGCCGTGATCAACGGGTTTCTTTTCATTCTCGTTTTTTTTGTATTTGCCCGCTCTGCTCAGAAAGCAGGTGTTGCAATTACTGCCGTGGCAAGCAAAATGTCGGTAATTATTCCTGTAAGTATTGGTCTGCTTATTTATGGCGACAATATGAACGCCTTAAAAGCTATTGGCATCCTTTGCGCGTTTCCTGCTTTCTACCTTATTTTTTCAGGCAGAGAAAACAAACAAGCCTCATCCCCTGCCCATACCCGGTACATATGGCTGCCGGTACTTCTTTTTTTTGGTACGGGTGCCAATGACAGTGTTATGAAACATGCACAAATGTATTATGTGGGTGATGAATACCTGTTGTTCCTGGGTACCATATTTGCTTTTTCTCTGGTTATTGGTATTGCGGCGTGGCTTTTTATTTTCAGAGGGCCCAAAAGGCTACAACTAAAGAATATTATTGCCGGCACCATTCTCGGGATATTCAACTATGCATCCACCATGTTTTTTCTGCGAAGCCTGGCAATTTTTGAAAGCAGTGTGGTATTTCCCATATTCAATGTAAGTGTTGTAAGCATGGGGGCTTTAATTGGCCTTCTGTTGTTCAGAGAAAAACTATTGACAAAAAACTGGATAGGGATTGTTATGGCTGTCATAACTATCCTGTTAATTGCTGTTGCAAGATAAAAAAAGATTATTATTATGTTTGATGATACATACCAAACCATAGAAAAACCAAGTGAAGGTTTGTATAAAGATAAAGGAAGTAAGTTTATCGCCTTTGCTTTTCCTGTAAAAAATGAGGAAGAAGTAAAAGCTCATCTTACCGAACTGAAGAAACAGTATTATGATGCCCGGCATCATTGCTATGCCTATGCCCTTGGTCCCACAAGAGATGCATTTAGAATTAATGATGACGGAGAGCCATCAGGAACAGCAGGGAAACCAATTTACGGGCAAATACTGTCGCACGATCTTACCAATATTCTTATTGTTGTGGTCAGATACTTTGGCGGAACAAAACTTGGTGTAAGAGGGTTGATTGATGCTTATAAAACTTCGGCCTCAGAGGCCATAATCAACAATACCATTTGCGAAAAGATCATAAAGGAGGTCTATGAATTGCACTTTGAGTATCCACTTATGAATGAAGTGATGAGAATAATGAAAGAGCATAACCTGGAACAGATCTCTCATGATTTTGCTCTTTCATGTCGGATCCATTTCTCGGCCAGGAAAAATAATGCCGATGAAATAAAAAAGATTTTTTCCTCGGTATATGGTGTTACAATTACATATAAATATACTATATAGAAATGTAGTCTGTTCAGGCCTTTCAGTGGTATAATTTTATTATAACTCATTTACAGTCAGTTAACATAAAAGTTGCTAAATAGCTGTTTTTCAGGTGCATCCTTTCTCTATTTTTATGTTTAAAACGCCCTTGTGTGAAATGTGTTTAAATAGCATAAGAAATACGTTTATGATTGTTTAATTAAATAAATAATCGTATAATTGCTGTTCTTAAAATCCAAAACGAATTCCACTATGTTAAGAATCGGGGGTAAAATTATTTTTATCTTTTTGATCGTTTTTTGCACCTCCTGCAAAGATGTATCAAAAGATTTTAACATTTCGGGCACAACAATTCTTCTAAATGAGGAGAATGTGCCTGAGAAGGACCTTGTTTTTGACAGCATTATACACTTGTATCGTGAAAGCCTTGAGGCAGATATGAACCGTCTGCTTGTATATTCATCTCACGTAATGGAAAGGGGAACACCTGAGGGAAAGCTGAATAATTTTGTTGCCGACCTTGTTTTCGATAAAGGAAAAAGATTGTATAACCCCGATGATGGCAAATCCTTTGATTTCTGCCTGCTGAATTATGGTGGGCTAAGGGTACCTCTGCCAAAGGGAGAGATTACCTATGCAAGGGTTTTTGAGTTGTTGCCTTTTGAGAACGAGATGGTAGTTCTTACTATTTCCGGGGAAAAAACACTGGAACTCTTCCAGTATTTGGCCCGCTCAGCAGTTGGGATGCCCATATCAGGTGCCCGATTGGTCATAAAAGACGGATTGCCCGAAAGTATTCGTATTCAGGGTAAAGAGTTTGATATTAACCGGAATTATAAAGTGCTCACCTCCGATTATCTTGCCGGAGGCGGAGACAATATGGATTTTTTTCTTCAACCGCTAAATTATGAGCTGCTTGGAATGAAGGTTCGTGATGCCATTATTGCACACATGAACCAGGTTCATCTCAGGGGAGAGATGATACAATCGGAGCTCGATGGACGGATATCTTATTTGCAGTAATTCATTTTCTGAAATCTTTGTAAGCCCGGAAAGTATTTGCCCAAGGGGTTTACAAGCTTTTTTTCAACCATTTTTTCCTTAAATATAAAGGGTTAAAGAAGTATGATCAAAAATAAAATCAGCAGAAGGGATTTTGCCCGATTATCGGCATTTACAGGGTTAGCACTGGGTGCTGGCTACCCCTTGTGGGCATCCAGGGAAGAAGAAACAGATCATCTTTGCATCCTTCATACCAATGATACCCACAGTCGTATTGACCCCTATCCTGATAATGACCCCAATTATCCGGGAATGGGAGGATATGCCCTCAGGGCTGCTTTAGTCAATAAGATCAGAAAAGAAACACCTCATGTATTGCTACTGGATGCGGGAGATATTTTTCAGGGTACACCCTACTTCAATGTGTATGGTGGTGAGCCTGAGCTGAAATTGATGACAAAAATGGGATACGATGCAGCTACCATGGGCAACCACGAATTTGATAATGGATTGCAGGGATTCATCGATGTTTTGCCCCATGCAGGGTTTCCTTTTGTGATATCCAATTATGACTTTTCCCTTACACCTTTGCATGAGAAAACACTGCCCTACAAAATATTCAGAAAAGGAAACCTGAGAATAGGTGTTTACGGACTGGGAATCGAACTGGAAGGGTTGGTTTCGGCAAATCTTTATGGCAATACAAAATATATTGATCCCATACATGTTGCTCGAAGAATGGAAATGTTGCTAAAGGAAGAACAGGGTTGTGATTTGATTATCTGTTTGTCGCATCTGGGTTATCAATACGAAACCAACAAGGTAAGTGATGTAAAAGTTGCCCTAAGTACCAGATACACAGACATTATCATAGGTGGTCATACCCATAGTTTACTGGATCCTTTGGTTACAATTCAAAACACGACAGGAAAAAATGTGCACATTGGTCAAACAGGATATGCCGGAGTGAGATTAGGTCGTATAGATGTGTATGTTAACAAAAAACAGGAAGAAATTTTTGTCGAATTCAATACAACAAAAATTTGTAAAAATCAAGTATTCTAAAATTTTTTTATTCACTTTTTTTTTTGAATTTTTGTTGATAAGTAAAAAGGGACCTCCTGATTTCAGAGCATACTGTAAATCAATACACAAGTAAAAAACAATTAAAAAGAATTGGAAATTTTGATTATTAATTAAGAGATGGACAACACGCACGATTTAGTATGGTCAAAATGCCTTAATGTTATCCGAGATAATATACCACAAAACAGTTACAACACATGGTTTGCCCCTATTAAACCTGTAAAACTTATAAACAATGTTCTTACAATACAGGTGCCCAGTCAGTTTTTTTATGAATGGCTTGAGGAGCATTACATTGAATTACTGCGAATGACCATTAAAAAAGAGTTGGGGCTTGATGGAAGACTTGAATACAGCATTGTAATGGATAGCGCTTATAATAACAATAAGCCCTATACCATCAATGCACCGACATTGAATAGAAAAGCGTTGAAAAATCCACCGGTAACTATGCCTTTAGATTTAAACAAAGAAAATGGAAAGTCGGTTCCCAATCCCTTTATTATTCCGGGTTTGAAGAAGCTCGATATACATCCCCAGCTGATTGAATCGTATAACTTTGAAAATTTTGTTCAGGGGGATTGTAACCGCCTTGCACGCAGTGCAGGATTGGCAGTGGGGCAAAACCCCGGAAAAACATCTTTTAACCCTTTGCTGATCTATAGTTCCAGCGGCCTTGGAAAAACGCACCTGGCGCATGCTATCGGCATTGAGGTAAAGAATAATTTTCCTGACAAAACTGTTTTATATGTCTCCTGTGAGCAATTCACCAACCAGTTTATTGATGCAGTAAGAAACTCCAACCAAAATGATTTCATCCATTTCTACCAGATGATTGATGTGCTCATTGTGGATGATATTCACTCGCTTGCAGGCAAGCCCAAAACACAGGATGTTTTTTTTCACATTTTCAACCAGCTGCATCAGAATGGGAAACAGATCATTATCACTTCTGATCAGCCACCGGTTGAAATGAAAGGGATTGAACCCCGGTTGCTTTCAAGGTTTAAATGGGGATTATCAGCTGATCTTCAGATTCCTGATCTGGAAACGCGCATTGCAATCCTCGAAAAGAAGATGTATAACGATGGCGTTCAGATGCCACGCAAGGTAGTGGAACTCATTGCTGCTACCATAGATACCAATATCAGGGAGATGGAAGGTGCTATGATCTCTATTCTGGCGCAATCGTCGATGAATAAAAAGGAGATCAATATCGATCTGGCCAACTCGGTATTACAGAAATTTGTAAAGAGTACACCCAGAGAAATTACCATTGAGCACATTCAAAAGGTAGTGGGCGAATATTTCAATATTCCCATTGAAAAAATTAATTCCAGCACAAGAAAACGCGAAATAGTTCAGGCAAGACAACTGGCCATGTTTTTTTCAAAATCCTATACCAATCATTCGCTGGCTACCATAGGCAGCAAGCTGGGAAAGAAAGATCATGCAACGGTTTTGCATGCCTGCAAAACCGTAAGAAACCTGTATGATACTGACAGGGACTTTAAAAAGCATTTTGACGAACTGGAAAATATTCTGAAAATAAATATGTAGAAGGGCAATTTGCCACTCAAAAAAAACCCCGGATCCTCAACTTTTGATCATCCGGGTTTTTTATGAATAGCCTGAAATAATTATAACATAAACCTTAATCTGACAACTAAACTTTAAAACCTATGATGATTTTAATGGTTTGCCTGGGCAACATTTGCCGCTCTCCCCTGGCAGAAGGCATTATGAACGAAAAGATCAGGAAATACAACCTCAAAGCAGCAACCGATTCTGCGGGAACAGCGGCCTACCATGTTGGCGAGATTCCTGATCCGCGCTCCATAGAAGTTGCACAAAAGAACAGCATCGATATCACCTATCAACGTGCCAGAAGATTCAGCAGAGAAGATTTTAACCGCTTTGACAGGATCTATGCCATGGATGAATCCAACTATTATGACCTGATCTCCATGGCGCGAAATGAGGAGGAAAAAAGTAAGGTGGAGATGATCCTCAATGTGATCAATCCTGGCGAAAATGCCTCAGTACCCGACCCCTATTATGGTGGTACGGATGGTTTTGATAAGGTATTTGCCATGCTGGACAATGCCTGTGAAAAAATTGCCAGTGATCTGGCAACCATGAATCATTAGGATTAACGGATAGCTTCCATTTCAACTCAAATATAACTGACCCATTAAAAAGATAATGAAACCCGAGGATAAGCCCCTGTTGCCGGAAGGTCGCGAAATACAATCAGCATATATGCGCATTGGGAGTTTGATCAATCAAACACCGGTAATGACGTCTGCCACGATTGATGAGCAAACCGGGGCAACTGTATTTTTTAAATGTGAGAATTTTCAGAAAGGCGGAGCTTTTAAATACAGGGGAGCCACCAATGCAATTCTTAAACTGGGTAAAGAAGAACTGGTAAGGGGCGTTTGCACCCACTCATCGGGCAATCATGCCCAGGCCCTTGCATTGGCAGCTAAAAAAAATGGTACCAAAGCTTATATTGTAATGCCTGAAAATGCCCCCCTGGTAAAAGTAAATGCAGTGAGAGATTATGGAGGTCAGATAACATTCTGTGAGCCCACCTTGCAGGCAAGAGAAGCTACCCTGGAAAAGTTAAGGCAAGAGACCGGAGCAACGTTTATACATCCTTACAACAACCTGGATGTAATTGAGGGTCAGGCAACCTGTTTTTACGAAATACTGGGACAGTTAAGCTTTTTCCCTGATTATGTTATTGCACCCGTGGGAGGTGGAGGATTATTAAGCGGAACCTTGCTCACTGCCCTTGAATTTTCTCCTTCCACAAAAGTTATAGCAGCAGAACCCCTGAATGCCAATGATGCCTGGCAATCTTTTAAACAGAAAAGATTTGTACCATCGGTGCAACCCAATACCATTGCCGATGGATTAAAAACTTCCTTGGGAAGCTATACCTGGCCTGTGATCAGGGATCATTTGCATGATATTTTCACCGTATCAGAAGAAAAGATTGTGGAGACGATGTTTTTTGTGTGGGAAAGAATGAAAATTGTCATTGAACCATCTGCGGCTGTGGCCCTGGCTGTGGTATTGGAAAACAGGAAAATTTTTGAAGACAAGAAAATTGCGGTTATCTTTTCGGGAGGAAATACCGACCTTAAGAATCTTCCCTGGTAAAGCCTTAAGCAATTGACAAAACCGGAATTCATGAATGAAGGAAAACTATATCTTATTCCTGTAGGCCTGGGCAGTGAAAACCCTCAGGAGCATTTGCCACAGCATAATCTGGATATTGTAAGCCAGCTTGATGAATTTATCGTGGAGAACGTCAGGTCGGCGCGAAGGTTTCTCAGGGCAACAAGCTATACAAAAGACTTTGATGAAGTAACTTTTCATGTACTTGATAAACATACCTCTGATAATGAAATCCCTTCTTTTTTAACTGGTATTCAGGCAGGTAAAGACATCGGTTTACTTTCAGAAGCCGGAAACCCTTGCATAGCTGATCCCGGGGGCAAAGTGGTTAAACTGGCCCATGAGCAAAAAATTGAGGTGATTCCCATGGTGGGGCCAAGTTCAATCCTACTGAGCTTGATTGCTTCGGGTTTTAACGGACAGAATTTCTGTTTTCATGGATATTTGCCGGTGGAAAAAAGGGAGCGGCAAAAGAAAATCAAAGCTTTACAACAGGATGCATATCAAAAGGACCAGACACAGATCTTTATGGAAACACCCTACAGGAATGATGCACTACTGGAGGATCTGCTCACCATATGCAACGACAATACATTGCTCTGCATTGCAGCAGATATAAGCTTACCTGATCAGTTTATAAAAACCAGGACCATAAGAGAATGGAAAAAAAATAAGCCCGGCCTTCATAAAAGACCGAGCGTATTTTTGATTTACAAAGATTGATTCTACCCTTAAAAGTACAACATCCCTCTTTTTGAATGCAAGATCCCTTTAAATAGCAGGTTTTTTGTTTTTGTAGGCGATTACCAGCACTGCAATTCCCAGAACGATCATAGGTATGCTTAGCAATTGCCCCATATTTATCCCAAAGAATCCCATTACGTCATAAACCAATCCTCCTGACATGCTTTCCTGGGGTTCTTTCCAGTATTCAACAACAAATCTCCATACGAATAAGGTGATCAGGAAGTATCCAGACATAAAGCCTTCATACAATTTGTTTATTCTCTTAAAGTACAACCACATCATGCTAAGAAAAATAAACAGGTAGCCTGCACCCTCATAAATAGCTGTGGGATGAACAGGTTCGGTAAACCTCGGTTCAGCACCCTGCATCCATTGCGAAACATTGGTAATAAACTTAAATGCCCAGGGTTTATCAGTAACGTGACCATAGATTTCATGGTTCATAAGGTTGCCCATTCTGATAAACATGGCGGCCAGAGCCACAACAATCAGCAATCTGTCGGCTGTCCAGAAAAAAGATTTGCTTGACACTTTTTTGTAATACCTCCATACAGCGATGATAATTCCAAATGCACCTCCGTGGCTTGCCAGGCCACCCTGCCAGATGAAAAGGATCTCCACAGGATTGGAAATATAATAGTCAAAGTCGTAAAAGAAGCAGTGCCCCAGCCTTGCACCAACAATACTACCCACAGCAATATGGATTAAAAGACTGTCAATTTCCTTCTGCCCAACATTTTCTTTTTTAAATATCCGGGAAACGATCTCATATCCAATATAAAATGAAAGTGCCCAGAATAATCCATACCATCTAACCGAAAGCGGCCCAAGGCTGAAGATAACAGGACTGGCTTCCCAGGTGATCTGTAAAAGAGTCATATCAATAAAGTAATTTTAGTTTATTTCCAAAAGTTCAATATCAAAAATCAGTTCAGAATTGGGAGGAATGGGCCCTGCCCCTCTCTCACCATACCCAAGTTCTGCAGGAATTATTAATCGGTATTTAGCTCCCGCACGCATCAGTGCAACGCCTTCATCCCAGCCAGGAATTACCTGGCCCTGGCCAATTACAAACCTGAATGGCTGGCCTCTTTCTACGGAAGAATCAAACAAAGTTCCGTCGGTTAAATAACCAGAATAATGCACATTCACGATACTTCCTCTTTCAGGTTTATCGCCTGTACCCTCTTCAATGATGATGTACCTGATACCACTTTCTGTTTCCAGAGTATCTTTGCCTGCTGTATTAAAGGGAGTTGCACCTGGGATTTCGACAGCTTCCAGCACTTCCACATCAAAAATTAAATTGGATCGTGGGGGTATGGGACCTCTGCCTTGCACACCATAGGCAAGCTGATAGGGGATCCATAACCTCGCTTTGTCTCCTACATTCAGATAGCCAAGGCCTTCATCCCAACCCCTGATAACCATCCCCCTGCCCAGGGTGATCTCGATGGGTTGTTGTCTTTCGTGTGAAGAGTCGAACATGGTCATATCTTCAAAATAGCCACTATAGTGCACTTTTACACGCATTCCATTTTGCAGTTTAACCCCGTCTCCCTTTTCAACAATAGCATACTTCAGGCCGCTTTGAGTTTCAACCACTTCCTTTTCTTCAACTGCATATTGCTCCGGTGCACGGATAATATCAACAATTTCCACATCAAAATAGAGGGTGGAACCGGCAGGTATTGTCCCCACCTGTTGATCTCCATAACCCAGATCAGGAGGAATAATGATGGTTGCTTTGTCATTTTTTCTGAGTCTTGTCATGGCCATTTCCCAACCCTTGATCACCTGTCCGGAGCCCAGCTTAAATGAGATTGGTTCTCCCCTTTCATGACTGTTATCAATTATGGTGCTGTCTTCAAGCATCAGCGTATAATGCACCTTTACAACATCGTTGATTGCAGCAACCTCTCCCTGTCCTCTTTCAGTTATGAGATATGAAAACCCTGATGGATCTTCGGTAAAAACTGGTTGGGGAACTGGCCGTTGTACACTGCAGGAGAACCACGCACCCGCAATAAACATAAGGATCAAAGTCATCAAAGACTTATTAATGCGATGCCAAAAGGCTTTTTTTAAGCAACTCATCCTTTTTCTCAATTAAAAGTTGAACAACCATTAAGCTTAATAGGCATCCATTAGCTCAATGTCAAAAATAAGTGTTGAATAAGGCTGGATAACCGGTCCTCTGGCCCTGTCGCCATAGGCAAGATAAGAAGGGATGATCAGACGTGCCCTGGATCCAACCCTGATTTTGGATATTCCTTCATCCCATCCTCTGATCACCTGGCCACGGCCAAGCTGGAACTCAAATGGTGTGCCCCTTTCAACCGAAGAGTCAAACACGGTTCCATCGAGCAACATTCCAGTGTAATGTACCTTTACAGTCTGGCCGGCTGCAGGTTTCTCTCCACTGCCCTCTTCTTCAATAATGATGACCAGTCCGCTTTCCTCCGGTTCAACAGTTATATTATTATCAGCCAGGTACTGGTCAAGCATTTGTGTTTCATTGTGAGCTGCCATTTCCTGTTCCTTGATTTGCTCTTCTCTTTGTCTCTGGCGATATGCCTCGTAACCTGCTTCATCAAAGAAGTCGTACATGATGATATCTACAAAGATACTGTCAGAAGGATCGATAAAATCAGGTACCATAGGTGAGTCCATGGTAATGGTGAAAAACCTTGATGCGTCAAACCTGAAAGAAGCACTATCGCCTTTGGTCATCATGCGAAGGGCTTCATAAATATCGCCAGGATATTCGCTTGGTAAAATTCTGACATATCCGCGTGTCTGATTCATGCCGCTATGAAAGAAAACAGAATCTTCCGGATAACGGTATGCAAAATCTATTTTTACAATGTTGTCAATGGAAGGGTTTGCTCCCCTGTTCTTTTCATGGAATTTATACGTAAGGCCGCTTTCAGTTTCTCTGTAACCTGCTTCTTTGCAAGAACTTAGCGATACTACTACCAATAAAACGGGAATGAGGAAAAAGATTTTTTTCATAAATTTGATTTTTGAATAAAATGATTATCTGAGTTCAACAAGTTCAATATCATAAATAATGGTTGCTCTTTTGGGGATTCTGGTGCCATCACCCGGCACCCCGTGGGCAAGATGCGAAGGCATGATAAACCGGGCTTTGTCGCCGGTACGGAGTAAGAGTATTCCTTCTTCCAGGCCTGATTCCACACCTCCGCGGCCAATTCTGAATTCGGCCATTTCCTGATCATGAGAAGAATAGACCAGATCGCCGGTAATAAGCCTTATGGAATAATGGAAAACGGCAATATTTCCTGTTTCAGCCCTGGGGCCGTCACCTTTTTCATAAATCATGTAACGCAGTCCTGAACCGGTTTCTTCCATCTCCCATCCATGCCTGGCAATAAAATCCTTGATTTCCTGATCTTCGGCATCAATGAGCATTACATTGGCCCCCAGCAATCCTTCCCGAAGCTGTTGCCTGTCGGGTTCGCGGTGATTTTCCTGCGGATTTCTGCATGAATGAAAAATAAGAGTCAGTGAAATGAATGCCAGAGCAAAGCGGAAAAATGGTGTAATCATTATGGATTTGTTGTTTTTTCTGGGTGTAAAGTTAATCATTATCTGTTACATCACTCAGGAGCCTGAATTCCTCTGCTGAAATATCCTCCAGGAGGCCTTCAAAATAGGCAAGTGTTTCTTTTATCGACTTTTTCCGATAGCCACCCGAGGCATTTTTATGGCCTCCACCGTCAAAATACGTCCGTGCCAGAACATTTACATTTACGGTTCCCTTTGAACGAAACGATATTTTAATCTCATTATTTCTTTCTATAAAAATGGCAGCAAGCTTAATACCATCCATGGCCAGTGCATAATTAACTACCCCCTCTGTATCTCCTTCCTGATAGTTAAACCTGTCAAGATCATCTTTTGTAAGATAAATATAAGCGGTTTGAAAATTCATGAATACCTTCAACCGTTCACTCAGGCAATGTCCCAACAGCCTCATGCGATCTTCGGAATAGGTGTCATAGATGAGCCGCTGAATTTCTTCTCCGTCCAGCCCCAGCGACAGAAGAAAGGCTGTAATATAGTAGGTCCTGGGATTGTTGCACGCATAGCTGAAGGACCCGGTATCGGTAATAATCCCGGCATAAAGGCATTGTGCAATGGGCAAATCAATCAACTCCTGTTTATTGAGCAAAATAATAAACTCATAGATAAGCTCAGCTGTTGACGATGCTGAGGTATCCGATAAAAATACATCAAAATCACTGGTAGGATCAGGATGATGATCAATAAGCACTTTCAGGGCTTTAGAATTGAATATATCCTTACTTAGCTCTGCTGTACGGTTGGTATCATTAAAATCGAGGCAAAAAAGGAGGTCAGCACTTTGTATTATCTTACTGCTTTGTTCAGGTTGTTCTTTGGCAATGATGATCTGCTGTGATGCCGGCATCCAGCTTAGAAAGGAAGGAAAAGAATTGGGTGATATTACCGTTACATTTTTTTGTTGATCATTTTTTAAGAAATGATACAATCCTAAAGAAGAACCGATTGCATCTCCGTCGGGGTTTACATGGCAAACAATTACGATTTGGCGGTCTTTTCCGGATAAAATCTTTTGGATCTTGTTGATTTCAGTAGC